>JBCCFC010001168.1:0-4284 GCA_039029935.1 Chloroflexota bacterium | reverse complement strand
AAGTAGTAACCAGTATCACAGATTGGTTATCTGTGACGCAGGTAGCCAACCTGCGATACTATCCTTTGTCCGTTAGATTTCCTGATTAGACTCTTGGTTAGACTTCTTCACCAAATGTGCCGCTATAGCGGATAAACACCCAATAGCCGATTAGCAAGATGGCAAAAGATGTGACAGCGGTGCGTAGAAAAAAGTCAAAGTTGGTGCGATACCCCCAATAGAGAATGTCACGATATGTGTTGATGATGGAAGCCATTGGGTTGAATATATACATAAGGCGATGGACATTTAATTCAATATTAAGCAGCGTGATGCTTTGGGGAATAAGGTCAAGAGGGTAAAAAATCGGTGTCAGGAAAAACCACGCCAACATCAACACCTCCATAATCATGGCCGTGTCACGATAGAAGACATTAAGCGTCGCCAGCATGAGCGATAGCCCCAGCGTAAAACAGGTTTGAATCAGAAAAATCACAGGTAACAGCCAAAGCCAAGGGCTGAACGTTGCTTGAAAAATAATAATAATCACGAAGAGTACACACAAGGCGAGAATAAAATTGACAAACTGGGAAATAACATTGGCAATGGGTAAAATTTCACGGGGGAAATAGACTTTTTTGACAAGGCTTGCATTACCAATTATGCTGTGCAGGCTACTCATCACACTGTTTTGAAAATAGTACCAAGGCAGCAACCCACAGAGCAAAAAAATGGGATAGTTTTCTATAGTTTCGTTGGGGAGCAATACCCCAAAGACAAAGGTAAAGACGAGCATCATGCCTAGTGGATTGAGTAAGCTCCAAAAAAAGCCCAATACGCTGTTTTTATAGCGGGTCTTGAGTTCACGCACAACCAAGTTATAGGTTAGCTCTTGATATCGAGTGAGTTCAACTACATGCTCCCACAGAGAGCGTTGTTTTACAATGGTTTTGGCCTGTGTCATGTCAGGTATTACTTTAACCGATAGTTTAATTCGTTGATGTTTGCCAATGAATAGGTACGCACCCGCTCACCAGTTGTTGTCATTGCCCTTGTGCTAGGGTCATAGAGCCGACTATAGATGTTAAATGAACTGTCGCTACGTTCGTCCAAGCTATACCAATTCCACATCTGGACAAGACGACAATCATCTACGGTGTACCCTAAATTGCAGTCTTTGGTGTGCAGAAAATAGTCAAAGGTAGCAATCATAAAATCATTGACCCCATCAACATTCGCCTCTTCAAACCCCAGCAGCCAGTTTGGATAGAGGACACCATATTCAGTGACAATCAAAGGCTTCTCCTGTTGTCCACGATCTTTCATCCATTGACGCATGGCACGGGTCTGTTGATCAAAAAGTTGCATATCAATGTGGTTGTCATAGGTAGCCCCTTCCGGTAACACATAGGCCCCTTCACCATTGGGGACATCTATCCCAACAGGAATGCTGGCTCCCCATTCGTTCCATTTCTCGCGGATGATGAAATTATGAATATTCCAGATATCCACAGGCATAGGTTCGCCATAGCGTTGTTGGTAACTGTCCCACACAATCGACAAATATTCGAGACGTAGCGGTGTTGGCTGAATAATGCCACCAATGGCAACTTTAGCGCTGGGATCAATGTCTTTGATTATTGTGTAGAGATCATGATAGACCACCGGGTAAAACTCGGGTAATACCTCATCTTGCCCACCACCAAACCAGTCAATACGCTCGATTTCATTGCCAACCAGCCAAATTGCCCCCGGATTGGCACGAACGGCTGCCTCAATTTGGTTGATTGATGGCTGCACCTCATACTCATATGGCTCGACATAGGGGCAAACACCGCGATCCGGTGTCGTACGAGAAGGACAGGTCAGCTTCTGGTGTACACGAATCATCTGCGCAAACTGCATCCCTAATGGGCGGACTGGATTTGTTTGCACCTGCCAATTGACATACCAGCCGAGCTTCATCGATTCAATGTCTGTATACTCGGCAAGTTGATGCGAATGGAGCACCCCAAATCCGAGCCGCGAGCTTAAAAATTGCTCGGTGGTGACAATGGGCAAATAGGCATATCGATTATTTGTTTCTGCATTGCCTGTATCAGGATTGCCTGTATCAGGATTGCCTGTATCAGGGATCGTTTGGTTTGGTATCGTCTCGCTGGCAACGGCTTCAATCTGTGGCGCGCTGGGTGGATCAGAAGGCGGATCGTTCTGGGCGAAGGTGATATTTTGTTGAAACAGGGCGATGCTTGTTAATATGATCAGGCTGATAAATACAGCTAGATAGATAATTCTTGCACGTTGACTACTCGAAATTTGGTTTAAAATACTCTTTTTCACGACTGTCTCCATCCTTAAAGACGAATGTGAGATCGAATTCATATTCGTCTGTATTGATCGCGGTAATTTGCGCATGCTCACAAATCTCATACGATGATTCTGGATGATGGATTGATTGTATTGATAGACTCGATTGTGTAGCATGATAGCAGCCACCATCCCACACAATACTCAATGCGTTGGACTCTAGTTTTTGACCTGTTTTTTGCTCCGTTGTTTGGGGCTGTTGCTCATGTTGATCGGACACTGTATGTATAGGCGCAGGGACCAGTGATGGCAAATCCAAAACACCCCACCATGCCCATGCGATAGGATAGGCAATGTTGATTTCGTCGGATTGTGTCTTAGCCGCTTCAACGTTGATATAAGGCCAAAAAGCATCTCCCACCAACGAAATCAATTGCCACTGATCAGACACATCCATCGTTGGGTGAAGAATTCCATCTTGCGTTTCATCCTGTAGCAATCTTGCATCTTCTGATGTTTGATTGTTTGATGCCTGATCGTTTGATGCCTGATAGACAGCCAACTCGCTCTCCCAGCGGCTTTGATTAATCGTGTCACCCCGTAAACGCGCCAACGACAGGCCATGATACAGGCATTGTATCGTTTTATGCAAAAATTGATCGCGCTCTAAGGCTTGTTCTGGCGATGAAGGTGTTGTGTCCGCGGGATGTACAGCACGAACCATCACCGCCTTCTGAATGACAGCCTCGACACATTGTTGCACAGCTTTGTAGTGTGCGTTCAATAGATCGGCATCAAAGTGACGGTGTAAATGTGCATGTAACGCGGTCAGATAGATGGCATTGTTCTCGGCCAAACGCATTTCAGGAAGCTCTGGTGTGGCTTTGGGATGGAGTGGCATGGTGGATGGCAATTGCCCCTCTGCCCGTTCAGCCAGTCTGCGCAGGTGGGCTAGCAGGTTCCGGGCTTGTGATACATCAAAGGTATCGTAACAGTCAATCAGACGCGGGAAGTGGTCAAGTTGACGATTGTTGGGGGCATAGCCTGTACGCAGCCGTTGACAGTGATAGACCGCCGCAATTTTACCCTGATGCACCAGCCAATTGAGCGTTGGGTCGGGCGTCCAGAGACGACCACAGTCCAATAGTTTTTTCCATTCGCGGTTGCTAATCTGCAGTGTATACTTTGTGTCACGCAACGCCAGAAATCCATTCCACGCAACCTGTTCGCCAACATCACTGATGGTGAGGACAAAGGGGACAGGCACGATGCCGTTGATAAGGACGTAGTAGGTGAGATGAGCGCGTTGCGGATCGTCGATGTCATAGGTGACGGGGCGGCTTTCAGGGTTGCCAAAGACACGGGTACTGTCAGCGTTCTGTTGTTGATAGATGCCCTGTGCGCGCCCTGGGTTGGCCTGCGCCACCAACAGTCCATCTACGATACGCTGGTCCAACGGCTCACCCCAGTCGATTTCTATTTCCACGCGCAAAAAACGGTCGCCCTCGGCTTGGCATTCCAGCAGCCACAATACAGAGCGATCATACCCACTTTTCATCGGCGTGATAATCTGCTTGCTCACAATAATGCCCTCGCTGCCATAGATGGTTTCCTGATAGCCAGGGTAGCGGCGTGTGATCATAGGCATGAAGTCATCGTTGCGCGGGTCGTCAAAGGTAAACGTGATCGATTTGGCGTAAGTAACATTGGCCCAAGGCCAGATGAGATCATGGAGATCACTATCACGGTCAGCGGACAGATAGAGGTCATGGTTGCCCAGCCGCCACAGTCTATCTTGGCCTGTTTGGTCGAGGTCTGTGGGATCGTAGTCAAATGTTTCTGGTCTGTCTATTGCATATTCTAGTCTAATAACTTAGTTTCCTCTCGTATGTCACAACCTATCTATAATTTATATAGAATAGCAAAGTATAAAAATCAGCTACAAAATAAGGCCCAATTCCGGCTGAAAGCTGACGGCTGATTAGCTGAAAGCTCTTT
>JBCCFC010001167.1:0-4286 GCA_039029935.1 Chloroflexota bacterium | reverse complement strand
GGTAAAAAAACAAAATTTTTTCAAATTTTTTTTTTTTTTTCCATAAACCGCCCTCGCCCATAAATCAACAAATAAATAGGAGGCTCTCATGGATTATGGACCAATTTTATCGGATAGTTGGTCGTTTGTATGGCGCAACCGCATCATGTGGTTGCTTGGGTTTTTGGCTGCTCTCGGCAGTGGTGGTAGCGGTGGCAGTGGCGGGAATTTCAACTTTAACACCAATTCAGGCTCATTTGACATACCTGGAGCCAACGAGCCTGATTCCGAAACGATTCGACAAATTGAGCGCTTGATGCAATCGTTGGCCGAGGGAAACTGGCCCGCATTCAATGAAATACTCGCATCCCTCATTGGTGTTACCTTGCCAACAATCCTCATGCTCATTGCTTTTGTGGTGATGATCTTTATTGGCCTGTGGATTATCGGCCTTGTGGCACGGGTTGGGCTAATTACATTGGTCTATCCAGGCAAAGAACCGTCCGAATCCTCGATAGATGCCGTGGTACGAGTGGGTCTACAATCGTTCTGGCGGCTTCTAGGGTTAAAAATAATCCTCTTTCTGATTCCCATTGCGGTGATTTTCGGGTTGGCATTTTTTGCCATCATGAGTCTATTTTTCACCGCATTTGCCGACGCGGTGAGCAGTAACGATGCATCTGCCGCATTTGCCGTCGTTCCAGCACTTATGTGTTGTTTCGTCTGTCTGTTCGTACCAGGAGCCTTGCTTCTTACATTTATCGATGCATTCGCCTTTCGTGGCATTGTCATCAAAAACATGGGTATATTTGAGGCCGTTGGGCATGGGTGGGCCGTTTCGACCCGTAATCTCGGTCGTGTGTTGGTCCTCGGTTTCATCTTTTTGGTGATTGGATTGATCTTTGGCTTTATCATCTCACTCGCAATCTTAGGGCCTCTCTTTGTGATTTTGATGGCGACCGCTGGCGATTCATTTTCGTTCACGGACATCACAACAATTCCCATCATTTTGATTGCGATTGGTGTGATTGCGGTTATGGTCATTGGTGCGGCCATTAGTGCATTATTGGTGGCATGGCAATCAGCAGCCTTCACCATGCTCTATGTCAAGTTGACGGGGACACATCCCCAACACACGATACAGGACCCATCACCAAATGTGCCATTGGGTGAATCCGCAATGGTTGCAAATGAAGTAGAGCAAGAACCCTCTCGTGGAGAGCCACCACAGGGAGATACAGACACCATACACCATGAGCTGACACAGCCCCCTATGCCACAAGAACTACCGCAAGGAGAGTCAACCATGACACCTTCTGCCGCCGAAGAAAAGCCAATTTATGAGGTGCTGAGTGAAGAATTACAGCAAAAAGAGGCAGACATAGCCAGTGATGATGTCGAACAGGCGTCTACACCCAAGACATCATCCAGCTAAACTTGGCACAACCGCCGCGCGTACACGGTAGTTCACGCCCTGATATTGTGCAACCAGTGTACGCGCATTCGCTTCTACTTTTTCAACAACGACATCACAGGTTGCCGTTCGCCCACCATCATTGGTCACAGTCGCCGTCGCTATCAGCGTATCCCCCAACTTTGCAGGGTTGGCGTAGATGACATTGGCCGATAGCGTAACGCCTGCTTGGTTCCCAGACATACAAGCATAGGCAAAGGTATGATCGGCCAGCGTAAAGATCAGCCCACCTTGGCAATAGCCATGACTGTTGGTCATATCCTTGCGCACAACCATCTGCGCCACAGCCTTGCCCGGAGCCATCGACATCAATTCCATGCCCAACAATGTCATCAACCGCTGATCGGCTCTTGACAATTCGTCACCGACTGCCTCTGCTAATTTTTGTGCGTCTAATTGATTACTCATAACATGTTCGTCTTGTAGAGAGCCAACCTGTTGGCGCCAACAGATTGGCTCTCTATTTTATACTTTGCGACGTCTTTCTTATGGAATGACTCCACTGAAAAAAGTCCGACTTCTGTAGAATTTGTTATTCGCTACCACTGGTAAGAAGTCGGACTTTTGTATCGGTTTGACCTTTTTTCAGCAGAGTCATGGAATAAAAAAGGTCCCAGCGCAATGCTAGGACCCAACAACCTCATATGTGACTACATGCTCAAGCGAGCTTTGCTCAACAGGATTTTGCCAAGAAGTTAAGTAAATATGAAATAACTAGAATAAATTTGGCTTTTTAAACCGAATTTTTATAGAGGCTCAAACCAATTTCTTACCGAAATTTATTGTAGTATTTTTTTTCAAAATACTTTCTCTATATCTATTATACCATAGGCATTATAAAATTCAAAAAATTTTTAGCGCAATCAGAATCATACGCTACACTATTTTTAAATTAAATCAATGCTCAACGAAATATGGTAAACCAAAATACACTCAATTAGATACCGTATCTACGTCACCAATCCGATACGAGTCTACATCCTGTGAACCTGTTACATCTATTGACAGCATGTGCTGCATGGCCTTTTTTATATACGCAATTTTCGAGCCATATATATCTTTATTCCTATGCTAGATAGAAAGGTATCGTCTGACTTTCAAATATGCAGGCTGACTATGCACAGAATGCTCCATAAGCCTAAAATTTATGAGCTTGTACCGACAAATTTTATCGTTTTTGGAACTGGGTATGTCGCGCCAGTAGCGTATCCTACGATTCACATTCTTTATAGGTTGATCTTTATAGGCCAATTCATAGGTCCCGTTATCAACCGGACACGCTCGCCTTAAAGACTATGTCCCGTATTGCCCAGCAGATTATTATCACATGGTTTACCTGATGCCCGATGAACAACAACGTTTCCCACTATACCATTTTTACCTAGCCGAAAAATGAGATAATACGAGCATATAGCTGTCTGGACAAAATTTTTCAAAATAAATTGAATTTAAAAAATTTTGACACTCCGAGAAGGAACGCTATAACGAAACCCAAATTTATTTCTGAACCGTGTCCTATGCTGGGTTAATCGTAGGACATGATGGCTCATACCCTACGATTACATTACCCAGATAGACCTTACTTAGAACGTTGTACTCATCCTGCTACGCCGCCAGTTGCATCTTGCGTAGGCTCCGAAGGCCTCGACTTCGATGTTGGCGAACAGACTCTTCACTAATGCCCAAAGTACAGGCGATTTCCGTTGTGCTTTCTCCACGTAAATCCCCTTCCAATACACAACGACGATGATAGGTCAGCTTGGTCAGGCTCGTGTGGAGCAGATTGCTATCCTCTTGCCGCTCATAGACAATCTCCGGGCGGAAATTGTTACAGGTCAGCTTGTTTTGGACAACATCATCCAGCGCCACTTCTCGCCGTCGCTTACGCCGCGCCTCTCGCATCTTGTTGCGTGCGATGCCTTTGACATAGCCAGTAAATGGGATCCCCATCATCGGCTCATAGGCCCCCGACTCGACATTGCGATACGCTGTCACCATTGTATCTTGCAAAATATCCATATCCGCTTCGGTCGTGTTATTCATCGCCCGAATATAGGCCAAAATAGACGATTCCCCAATGGAACCGTACCACTCACACCATGCCGATGCTCTATCATTGGGGCTGGTGTCGCCCGATGGCATCATACGCTTGACAAGGTGTACATCCGGTGCAACAGAATCTGGCTGAATTGTCCCAGGTATCGTTTCTGGCATCATTGCTGGCATCATCTCTGGTGCTGCGTCCAATTTTGGCTCTATCGTAGATACAGTTCGATCTTTCACAGGTCCACTCCTTCTTGGCAATAGAACAGAAGCAGGGTTGTGTCAAAGATGGTGTAGACATGGGTTACAGTCATCTCTGATAAACCCAATGGTCGAAGTTCCATACACAACATGCATTTATCTAATGTGTATGGTTATTACCTAGTTGACTTAGTAGTCACATATGCGGTTGTTAATGTGCAGAAAAATCATTGCTGAATAAACGTCTCCAACAATGATGGGCAGGATTGTTGCCAAGTTGTTTCGTGTCTGTAGAATACGCCTCACAGCTAAAATTTGGTTTGGTATGTTTAAATTTTGTGGCTGTGATCATTGCTAAATGACCTCAAAACGGCTTTCAGCGCAACAAGGTTTGCCCGTTTTTTGATTGAGGATTTCTTGTCCCCTCATTTATATGCACATTCAAGTAAGAACGTGACAGGCAAAATGAAAAATTTTCAAAATTTGATTAAATTTCTTTACAAATGATGATTTCCAGCAAGAAAGCTCAATCAAGGGATAGCTATTATAGTGCAAGTGTTCTTGTAGCGCAAATCTCAACTTGTGTGTG
>JBCCFC010001166.1:0-4292 GCA_039029935.1 Chloroflexota bacterium | reverse complement strand
TAATTGTCTACTCTACGACGGCCAAATCAGCATCATCGACTTTGACGATTGTCGTCTTGGCTCGTTTGGTGAGGATATCGGCATCACCTTGACTTATTTTGACGACCGTCCTGAGCCAAGAAACGCGGTCAGATTCTGGCTGAACGCTGATGGCTGATTCGCTGAACGCTTTTTATGCTTTCGGCTTTACCTTTGACCCACGTTTATACACATTGACATGCTCTATGTTGCCATCGCGGTCATATTGCGTCCACTCACCATCCTTGGTTCCGTCGGCTGAATTGCCTGCATAGACATTGTAATAGCCCTCGCGAAACTTTTGCCCATTGTCGTGATAACTGCAATAATAGCCTGAATATTTGCCCTTGACAAAGGTGGCCTCGCTGGATAATACACCGTTTTTATGATACAAACGCCACTCGCCTACTTTGACCCCTTCATCAAATGGACCCTCGCTGCGCTTGTTGCCATTGGCGTAATACAGTACCCAGAGGCCATGTTTTTTCTCATTTTGATATCCACCACCTGATTGCATGATTGTTTCCTCCTATCCCATCAAAACTGACTATGGATTATAGTATAAGCCGGAGTGATAGACCTGTCAAAATGAACAAATTCTGTTTGAACGCAAGTTCTGATTTTGTACACAAATCTCGGAGTCACAAACCGTTTAACACAGACATAAAGGATACACAAAACGAACTGTAGTGAGACCTTGATGCAAGTCTCTCTCTGGAAAATCTTTGCGTTCTCTGCGCTATCTGCGGTTATTCCATAAAAAGTAGGAAGGAACTTAAATCATGAGCGATTTTCAAAACCTAAGTCGAGATGAACAACATGAGCAACTACAAAAATTGGGCGAGCAAGCACTGACCGTCTATTTTAGCAATGATGTGCTTGCTCAATTAGACATCCAATTTGTCTCAGATTCAGAGAATACGGTCTTTCACGTGTGTCACAGAACAAACCTCAACCAACAGTCTTACATGTTGCGTATTCATGGTGCGGACCTGACCAACCCTGATTTTATTGAAGGCGAATTGCGATGGCTGGCGGCGATACGGGAAGAATTACCGATTCAAGTGCCAACACCAGTGGCGGCGATGGATGGCTCATTGGTGCAAACTGTTACCCATCCAGATGTCCCCAATCCTCGTTTGGTGGTTGTGTTTGAATGGTTGCCAGGCGATGTCCTTGGGGATATCATCGAACGAACGCATATCCGTCAGATTGGTGCGATGATGGCGCAACTGCATAATCATGGGGCGCAATTTGAGTTGCCCGAAGCGTATGTACGCGCCTCTTGGGACAACCCGGCTGAGATAAATCGTGGTGAACAGATTGCGAAGTGGCTACGCAATGTCCCAGAATATATCCTTAGTGAGGCAGACCGCGCCCTATGTATCGAGGCGTCGCTGCGCACAGGGGAGGTGATGAAGACCATTGATACCAGCAGGGATTATGGGTTGATGCACTGTGACATTCACCCACATAATTGTCTACTCTACGACGGCCAAATCAGCATCATCGACTTTGACGATTGTCGTCTTGGCTCGTTTGGTGAGGATATCGGCATCACCTTGACTTATTTTGACGACCGTCCTGATTATGAGCAGTGGCGTGATACTTTTTTTGAGGGGTATACAAGCCACCGAGCGTTACCCCACAGTCATATGGGGGATTGTATGACTGAGATTGAAGCGTACATGGTGTCGCGCGGATTAGGGTTGCTTGCATGGATGGCGCATTGGTCGAGCATTGATGACTATGACTTTGGGCGGTGGATGCGTGATACGGCATTGGCGCGGGCGAAACGGTATATGGATAAGCCTACGGTGTTGTGACCGATGAATGCTATCAGCAGTAGTGGACATTGCTTGCAGGTTTGCGGGGGTAACCGTCTATGTGACATGCCAATCCTCATCGATAGCATTGAGGCTCGAGGCAAAGATCGGCAATGTATCTGGTATATTTTGCGCATGAAGAATCGTGCTTGGTCTAGATAAGCTAACCCATATCAAGCAGAGAATCAAAATGTGTATTGTTTTCATTGTGTAATAACAATTCCTATTTGGTACTTTCTCAATATTCATGGCTGATAGAAGTCCGACTTTTGTCAAAAGTCGGACTTCTATCAGTCATGAACACAACAAACGATAAATAGTCAATTTAGCTAACTACTGGCGATTTTTTATATACATATTTATGCTAATAACTGATAATTGGGAGGAAGATATGTTGTCGATTATCAACGTGTAATCTGATAGGTCTTGCATACCGATCAGTACTGTCGTGCGCATGAATAATAAATTGATAGGCATCGATTGGACTTGAATCCGGGTAATCAACAGAGAAAGTCACGGACTCGACATCACTTGGTGCAACGAATTGGATGATATCCACTGGTTTCATGACTAACTGCCCATCTGCAATATCCAATACATTGTCTGCAAGAATCTCTAATGGATAGACCTCTGCCCATACAGTCTTGATGGATGCTATTCCTGCATTGTGATATACATCAATAAGGAGTTGAGTTGGCTGATTTGTTTCTGATTGTGATAGGCGAGCATTGCGGAGTAAAGGAGGCCCGTCAGCCTGAGTTGTACTCAACGGCGGTGTATTGACACCAACGATTTCCATATGACCAAACCCTGGCAGTGGTGTCCCCCATAAATCATAAAATTCATTGGGGATCCCATTGCCATTGCTATCCAACCAAGGGACCTGTTCAGGGTAGAGTTGTTCAGTGAGCGCATAGATATGGCGAAAAGAATCTGCTAGAGTATATCCCGTCTGTATAAATGTAAAGAGTTGGTTGAAGAAGTTGGCCCCATGCGGACTCAGCAAAGCCGTTTGTGTATTGCTGGTCGAGGTCAGAATGATGCGCCCCTCCTTGCTAAGAGAGCCACGTGAATCGGCCATAAAACGACCGGATTGGCTGGATTCAATCATGATGTTGACCTGCAAATCTGGCAGTTCGTCGGACAATCGTGTTAACCACCCATCCAGTTGGCGTATTGTCACAATCTGCTCTGTAATGTTATCCAGGTAAAATTGGCTGTCTTTGCTGTGACCGACCAGATAGAGTGTGAGAACATTGGCCGTATCATCTGCCGCCAATCGCTCTGTCGCCCATTGCGTCATCACAAGCGCAAGATTCTCTGTTGTTGCATCGCCGTCAAATCCGGGCAAGGTCGAATCTGTCGCCAAAAAGAAAATTTTCTCCGCACTATACCCTGTGTTGAGCAAAAAGTTATATGCATTGAGCGCGTTTTGGTGAATCAACTCTTGCAGCGGGTCATCTTGTTGTTGACGCCCAGCCACCACGACAGCTAGCCCCGTTTGTCCATTGGCGGTGGTGGAGACGCTTGCCAGCGGGCGTACAGATAACTCATACTGCATATCATCGTCTGCTAGGCTTTCGTCTGCTAGGCTTTCGTCTGCTTGGCTTTCGCTGGTTGCTTGCATGAGCTTGAGATAGAATGGCTGACTTATGTTTTCGACAACAACATCAAGACGTGCATTGATTGCCGTTGTTTCAACAAATTGTGCAGCCACTTCTGCTTGTGAATCGCACCTATCAAACTGATACAGGCTTACATCAGCACTCGAATTGTAGGGGACGATGACCTCAACACGATAGGTTCCCGCATCCTGCGCTTCTACTTTCACCCAGTCTTCATCCTCAGCATGATGGAAGGTATGATACTGTGGCAGGCCATCGAGCGCAATAGTTGACGCCTGCGTACAGGTATCATCCATTTCATAAAAATCGTGAATACCAGGTGTGGAGATGGTAATAATCTCGCTATACTCACTCCATTGTGGATGAGGCTGGTCATCCGCTGGCGTCTCCTCTTGCTCATTTTCGGGGTCATCGACATCAGGGCCATCGTGGGGGGCGGTGTAGGTACGAAGCGCGATATGATAGGTTGTGTTTGGCGCAAGCCCGGTGAGGGTAGAGGTGTTACTGGCTTTGTTGTTTGTGGTGCTGTGTGGAACCAAGAATGAGTCCGAGGCAAGCGCAATCTCATAGTACCCCTCTTTATCCTGAAAATCAATCGGGGTCCATGAGAGCTGAACGCTATTTTCCGAAAGCACAAGCGCGGTCACGTCTGTGGGCGGGTTGGTCTGTGTGGATGCCCAATCGTTATCCATTTCCCTGAGATAATTTAAGAGCGTGGCACCAGAAACACTGATCCGATTATAGGCCAAGTCTAATGCTGATGTCCATAGGAAGAACCCAGTCATATTTGGTTCCAAATAGCGTAACTGATAAAAGTCCGGTG
>JBCCFC010001165.1:0-4292 GCA_039029935.1 Chloroflexota bacterium | reverse complement strand
GTTCCCTGGATCCCTACTCTTTTGACTAAGACCCTTATCCCCTTGAAGAACTATAGGCTTTAATGGCATAAGACTAAGCTTCAGGGATAGATCACCATCACTTTCTAAGTTGCGGACGTTCCGTCCGGTAAAATGGGCTGGCAGTGACGGGTTGGCATAATTAAAGGGTGTTCCCGGCAAAGTTGGCTCATCACGGACAACTTGCATTGGTGTCGTGGCCTGCACATTAAGCAGACTTGACCAGAAGATACCGCCAACAGCAATTGGCAGACAGATAAACAGGATTAGCCGTAGATAAACAGCGCGCTTGTAATGTAACATTTTTTCCTTCTTTGATAGCTGTAATGATTTGAATCGTTTTAAATTGAATCAGAATCTTTTCATTCTATGCCAAGAATAGCTTAACTTAAGCTGATCCCCAAATCGAACATACAAAGAAAACACGGGATTTGCACTCTATAAAACACAAAACTGAATGCTTGCAAAATTGTCAGCAAATTATTGCGAGACATCAGATGATGGTTCTAGATTTCGGGCATGCAAAATAACACAGCCAATCAGCCAGATGGTGCAAGAGGGTTCATGTATATTTTTGCGAACTTCTTTTGCTAAACTCTTTTCAATCAATCGCCCAACTTATGATATGATCTCATCTTCATTTGTAAGATATTTTTATCTATCATCCTTCTTTTAAAGAGGCTTAGTATAAGGAGCATAATGTGAACATTGAAAACATACGCGGCAAAACGGTTGGTGCCGCTGTTTCGGGTGGGCTAGATAGCTGCACAATTACACGCTGGTTGGCGGATAATGGGGTCAACGTAGTCTGTTACACCGCTGATTTGGGGCAACCCGATGAAGTAGATATTGATGACATTCGTACACGGATGTTGGCTTCCGGAGCAAAGGACGCCATTATGGTGGATGCAAGAGAGGATATGGCATTGGCAGGCATCCATGTGATTCAAGCACAGGCGATGTATGAGGGGCGTTATTGGAATACGACAGGTATCGCTCGTCATGTGACAGTCGCCGCGCTGCTGCCAGAGATGAAGAAACAGGGCATTGACATCATGCTGCATGGGGCGACGGGGCGTGGCAATGACCAAGTGCGTTTCCAGCTTGTGACCAACATGATGGACCCAGCGTTTAAGGTTTATGCCCCTTGGCGCGATCCGCTGTTGTGGGAAAACTTCCCCAACCCCAAAGAAACCGATTTCCCCGGACGCACGGAGATGATCGATTACTGTAACAGCCGAAATTTGCCGATTACGGCCACACATGACAAGCCCTACTCGACCGATGCGAATCTGCTTGGGTTGACACATGAAGCTGGCAAGTTGGAGTCGCTAGAGGTACCAGCCATGTTTATCACACCGGGTATGGGGGTTCATCCCAAAGATGCGCCGGATGAGATTGAATATGTGACGATCCGTTTTGAAGAGGGCATGCCTGTGGAGATCAACGGCAATGCCGTGACACCGTTAGAGGCCATATTGCAGGCCAACGAGATCGGTGGACGCAATGGCATCGGTATCGGGCTACACACGGTTGAAAACCGCTTTGTGGGCATCAAGAGTCGTGGTGTCTATGAGGCGCCGGGCATGGAAGTGCTGGGGCAATGTTACGAGTACATCTTGCAATTGGTGCTGGATCGCCGTGCGCGCCGTGTTTTTAATGATGCATCACTGGCGATCTCTGAGCAAATCTACCAAGGCTACTGGTTTGATCCAGCGACAGAGGCTCTACGCACAGCCGTGAACACCTTCACCAAGCGCATGACCGCAACCGTGACAGTTGGCCTCTACAAAGGCAATGTGTCGTTCCATGCCATTGCCCCAGGCAGCGCACCACACACGCTCTATTCTGAGGAGACAGCCTCGATGGAAGCGATTGGCGAGTTTAACCACGCTGACTCGGAAGGGTTCTTGGCGGTGCTGGGTGTGAGCGCACGGGCGTTGAATGTCAGTGGGCAGGTGTCGTTTTAAGACATAATACTACAGCGGATTGAGGGAGGGAACGGATTTTTCTCGTGCTCGCTGGCGGGAATCCGTTCCCCCCACCCAAATCCGTTGTAGTATCTTTTACTGCCCATCAAACGGCTTCGGTGCGCGATCATGATTCGGAATCTCCCAGCGTTTGCGCCACAGCGAACTGGCGCCATCCACACAAATCGTCTCACCAGAGATATAGGCAGCGGCAGGTGATAGTAAAAAGGTAACGGTAGCAGCGATTTCCTGTTCTGTTCCCAATCGTTTATAGGGAATCTCATCCTTGGCAGCGTCCAAAAAAGGCTTGACCTCATCCGGATACTGTGTCAACCCATGCCCATCAATCGTGCCTGGTGCGACGGCGTTGATGCGCACACCGGCATAGGCCCACTCAACGGCCAGCGTTTTGGTGAGATTGACGACGCCTGCTCTGGCCGCCCCCGTGTGCGACATGCCCGGAAAGCCGCGCCACATTTCTGCGACAATATTGACAATAGACCCACCCTGTTTGGCAAAGACACGGTTAAAGGCTTGGCGACACATGAGGAATGTCCCCGTCAAGTTGGTTTCAACGACCGCGTGCCAGCCCTTCTGGTTGATCTTCTCGGCAGGACTCATAAACTGCCCCCCTGCGTTGTTGACCACTGCATGGAGTGTGCCATGATTCTCTAAAATTTGATCAAACAGTGCTTCGACAGACTCATCCTGCCGGATATTGACAGGATAATAGGAGACATTGCCACCGCTCTCGGCAATGTCGGCGGCTGTGCTTGCCAGCCGCTCCTCTTTGCGTGCGGCGAGGATAACATGTGCCCCCAACGATGCTAGCTCAATGGCGATGGCGCGCCCGATGCCTGTGCCGCCGCCTGTGGTCAGGATGGTTTGGTTGTCAAAGAGATTGGATCGAAAAATGGATTGATAGGTCATGATGGTTTCCTTCTTATGATTTATTGAATCAAGCCACGAATGATAAGCTCAAGTGCTTGGTAGTGTAATAGATTCACCTCATGAGCGTCAACTATGACGGGTGGCCTTTGCTCACATTAGTCTATCCGATTATGAGAACGAGTTCCCTTTTTGGTCGCATCGTGGTATAAACTTACGAGCTTACTGCTCTTGACCTGACAAATCATCCCATGTCCATCCCACGTTGAGTGCGTACAATACAGTCATCCTGTATCCATTCGATACAGCATCAACCATTGAGGATCATGCGCGGATATGCCAAATCTTTATTTTACACAAGAAGCCATCTTTTTTCTCTATAATTTTGTTTTTTTATTTTTATTATTTATCTATTACCTCCGCCTCAAAAACAAATCATATCTAAGCTGGCTCCTCATCCTGATCTGTGGTGCAGGGAGTTTTGTGCTTTTCAATACACTGCTCGTTGTTACGAGTCGTTTCAGCCTATCGCGATTCATGGTCAACCTGTGGACACAGCTTGTGGCACTCTATACAATGCTTGCCTTGATCCAATTTTTATATATATTTCCATCACCAAGACCCTATCTGCAAGAGACAAAACATGTTGCTCAAATTTCAGTTGGGCTTGCGGTGGTGGCGACTATTATGGTCCTCATCGCCTCGATTTGGGGAACATTCACACACTTGGAATGGGCGTTAAGTGGCCTACAAGCACTCATGATTTTGTGTATCTTTGGTAGTTTATTTGTCCTCGTCCGGCGATTACAGGCCGATTTGTGGCAACCATCAGGACAAAAACAGTACTGGATCATGAAACCACCAACGCTGATTGCCCCTCGGCCTAAAAAGTCAATCATCGCGCTTGTTAGCCTTACATCGGCGATTCTGATCTTATTGATCCCGATTGGTGGCGCAATTTTGCTTCACAACAGCATGTTATCGGATGCACTAGGCCAGGTTGATTTCTTGTTTGTGAGTCTCACAATCTTTGTGGCATGTCTGACGATCATCAACTATACACCTGACCGGACAACGGTTCTGGTCAAGCTCATTGGCATTGGGATATTGATTGTGATGGTCATTGTCAACAGTATGTTATTTTTTCTCTCGCCACTCATTCGCAATGCCTACGAGCCAGCGCATATCATGGCTGAACAACAGCAAATACGCTTTACGCCCGTGCAAGAGGCAACCGCAGAAATCAAATACAGTGTTGACGACGTCTCCACAGAGAGCAACAGTGGCTCGATTCTCACCAAACGCCCCCATACGACGCACATGGATGAGTCAGGGCAATCATCTCTGGGCAAGCCTCTTTCCTTGGGCAATGAACAGCATAGACAGATTGCATTGCCATTTGAGTTCCCTTTTTAT
>JBCCFC010001164.1:0-4298 GCA_039029935.1 Chloroflexota bacterium | reverse complement strand
ATGATTTTGAGGCTCACACTACCATCCTTGACCCTCCTTCCCCCAAGTCTCCTTTACCTGCGATCAAGCCTTCCCCACATCCTTTGACAACTTAATCGCATGTCATTCACTGGTATTGGTTTTAGATCAACAAAAGAGACGGATGTCCCCATTGCATTGTTGAGCTGGTCGGCATCGGCAAGGGTCCAATCGACCTCTTTCATCAATCGACGGTATTTGCGACCATTTTGTGCTTCTACAGTATCCATTAACTCTTTGACGAGTTCATCTGTTGGCCTTAAAAAGGATTTACCATTTGTATCCATTGAATCATACTCCTTTTATATAACACAGAAATTCTCTCTACTCTCTCCGGGCGACCTCGGCATTTATTGCGCTCTCGGCGGTTTTCCCGCAGAGTCTAACCATTTATTTGCGCTGACATAAGGCGACGATTCCTTCACCATCCTTTGGTTCTGAGTCATGAACATACGCTTTGGTGAAATGAATTTCCTCGTACCCTGCCGACTTTAATTCTGATTCTAACTCCTGCAAATCATACAGACGCTCATGATAGTCGAAGACTTCGGTTTCCGTAAGCACACCATCGATAAACCGCTCTTTCTTATTCCAAAGACGAATCACGCGCTCATTGTCAAGATGTTGCCAGTAACCCGTCCTGAAGACGGTCGAGCCATCGGGATAATCATCAAGGCTGTGTTCGACTTCGCCTGATTTCCCAAAATTACGCATATAGGCAGGGGGTCTGACATCGAGTACAAGCCATCCCCCCGGAAGTAGATGTTCTCGCAATCGTTTGAGACATTCGGCGGCAATTGTTTTATCATAGATGTGACCATAAGAGCCGCCAGGGATAAAGATGAACCCATATTCCCGAGGTAGCTCCATCTGTTCAAGGAACTGCTCATATAACGTTGAGTTCAGCCCCGCTTTCTGACATTTTTCGCGACAAATCTCCAGCATAAATGGCGATGAATCTAACCCGTCGGCCTCGATACCCGCTTCCAGAAAAGGGATTAAATTAATGCCTGTGCCACACATCGGCTCAAGCACGGGTGTTGGTTTACCAAGCCGCTCCCACGTTTCCAAATAAAACTTGATAATCCCTGTATGGTCAGTCCCGATGTCATATTCTTGCGCCCGTAGTCGTCTATACGTTGACTGTCTCATGCGTCGTCTCCACTAAATTACTGCCCTGAAAGTATCTCAGGTTGCCTACCTGAGCGTCGGGCATAACTATCGCAATGAATTCATGCTCTCCACTGCATGATACGATGCCATCGCCCATTGTTCTGCCGCCGCTTTCACCTCTTCACTGGCTGACTCTTGTTTGGCCGCACTGTCATTCTCGCTATATTGGCGCTTGGCCTTGGCGTCCTTTGAATAGACACCCAACCTCGTCATCATCGACGAGATCTCATCTTCATCAGCTTGAAACTGAAAGAAATCCAACATCACTCGCAGGCTCTCTTCGGATAGTTGGTCATAATTGAGAAACAGGGTGTTGGGACCTGCTTCTTGGCGTGCGAGATCACAATAGCTGGCAAGAACGCTGGCCGCATAGACTTGGGCATTCATATCAGCAACCGCCTCAGCATCCATATCAACAAAACTAGGCACAAGGTCCGTAAATGTTTTGTTGTTTTGCAAACGAACCCACCCGCCAGCATCTTTGATATTGGAAACCATCACTTCCACTGGATGGCGATATAAGAAGACCCAAGGGACATCGGGGAATGCTTGCCGGATCAGTGGCAGCAACAGCACATTCCAACTGGAAAACTTGATAAAATAGTTTTCCTCGCTGGCTAAGGTCGCTTGCCCCAGCGATTTGATCAATCCCCGCACAAGACGAACGCGATCAACTTCGTCTACTTGATGGAGCGATAGCAGCAGATTGTTTATGGGGCGTGGCTCGGCAATCACCCAATTGCGGGGAGACGAGGACAATATATTGGACACCAGCGTCGAGCCACAACGCGAGACATGAAAGATAAAGCCAGTGGGATAGAGATGACTTTGCACGGTCTCTTTGCCTGTCACCGCGTGTAACCCCTGAACATCTGTGATGACTGGTGGCAAATTACCACGACTCATGATGCGATTGATGACGGTTGTGTCGAAAAATGGCTCCACAAATTCAGTCTCTTGACGCGCCCACCAGACAACACGATCTTTTTCTAGTTGCACCCTGACAGGCAGTCGCCCTGCCAATGTACGGGCTGTTATCTCAGTCTGAACAGGTGCATTTTCTTCCTGTCGAGACCATCGAACAAGACGCATCGAAACCAGTGGGTTCTTGCTGGGTAGATACCGCCAATATGCACGGAACTTGGCTAGTTGTTTGGAAAATGCGGACTGTATTGTGTTCAACAAAATCAATAGACCTCTTGATACAATTGCTCGGCCTCTTCACGATAAGCAAGGCCGGGAATGACTCCCAGTTTATCACAGGCCAGCCGCCCCGTACAACATGCGAATTTTACAGCTTCTTGCAGGCTCTGTCCACGAGCAAGCGCAACCGCCAACCCACCGTTAAACGCATCGCCAGCCCCAGTTGTATCAACAATGCCCCTTGGCAGAGAAATACCAGCGACTTCAAACATATCTCCACCCGAAAGAACCAACGCGCCCGCTTCGCCACGCGTCACAATCAAGTTCTGCACACCCTGCGCTTGGAGCTGCTTTGCTAGGTTAAGGGTCGGTGTGGGGTCGTCGGCAGATAGTCCCAATAGAATGCGAATTTCGGTTTCATTGGGCGTCAGATAATCCACGTTGCGGAGGACCGTCTCATCAAGATGGGTCGCAGGTGCGGGATTTAAGATAGTACGCACCCCGTGTTTCTTGCCCAACTCCATTGCCCGTGCCGCTGCCTCAACCGGAATTTCTAAGACCGACATCACCACATCACTCTGGGCAATTTGGTCCTCAAGCTGATCCACAAAAGCCGCATCCATACGTTCATTCGCACCCATGTCAAGAATGATGCCATTGTCACCCGCCTCGCTCAGAATGATAAAACCGACGCCTGTTGCCATTGTCTCTGTTTGTTGTAAATAGGTGGTATCCACCCCTTCTTGGGCATAGAGGTCAGTGGCAATTTCGCCCAGCTTATCCGTCCCGATGATGCCCGCAAAGGACACGTCAGCTCCCAACCGCGCCGTTGCCACCGCCTGATTGGACCCCTTGCCACCCGGCCCCATGTCAAAATCGGAGCCAACCAATGTTTCGCCAAAAATGGGCATACGCTGGGTGCGCAAGGTCATGCCGACCGCAAAACTGCCAACAACTGTGATACGTGGTTTTGTCATCAATATTTCTCCTTAAAATTAGACCTACCCAAGCCCACAGACGAAATGGCTTGGGTGATCGCTTCATGCATCTATCTATATGTATGATACCATATAATCCTTAGATATGAGAGAGATTCCTACAGGGGACCCGATGATTTATATGTTGAACGCTAAATACACGATAATTCGCAATTCCTGTCCAGATTTCCAGTTGTGTGTACGGTATACTATGATCAAACATCAAACGCAGACAGACCATCAAGAGCGGATTACCAAGGTGCTAGAGTTTGTCATCGAGTCGCATCAAAACCAGTTATCGCTGTCGGATTTGGCCGAGGTTGCCGCACAATCACCGTTTCATTTTGAGCGTGTCTTTCAAGCCCAAACGGGGCGCACGGCCATGCAACACCTCAAACAGTTCCGGCTGGTGCAAGCGGCGATTCAACTACGGCTCACGGATCGCAAAATATTAGAGATCGCGCTGGATACTGGCTATGCCAATCCAGAGTCATTCTCACGGGCGTTCCGTCAGCATTTTGATGAATCGCCGCGTCAATATCGCAAACGGCTGTCTGCGTCATCTATGCAAACGAAAGGATTCGTTATGTCAAATTTTACGATTGGATTGGTCAAGATACCTGTCACAAATTTCGAGGCTGCAACCCATTATTATCGCGAAGTGATTGGGCTGGAAGAGGAGTTTGCCGTCGAAGCCTATGGCTGGGCACAGTATAAAACCAACAATCTGCCACTCTGTCTGTATGTCACTGGGCAAGGTGGTGGTGAGGGTAAACCAGGAGAAGAGGTCGGATTTCATCTTGCCGTCGATAATATCGAAACGGTTTATACGTATATCGAAAAACGAGGTGGGCAATTTGCTACAGAGATTGTCAGCAGTGCGGATGGGGGTAAGTTCTTTGTGCTGCGTGATCCGGATGGGAATACGTTTAAGGTTCTACAGCGCGTAATTGGCTAGACCTCCGGAAGGTGAATATAGAACACATT
>JBCCFC010001163.1:0-4301 GCA_039029935.1 Chloroflexota bacterium | reverse complement strand
GGAAGGAAACACCCAGGGATTCAATGGATGTAATCGAATCACGACCACCTACAAACAAACTGGTGCCGGTTTGATTGAGTTCGGAGATATTGGTCAGACGAAGGTTGGATGTCAAGGTGCTCAGAAGGTCTGGGAAGATCAAATCGCTGAAGCATTGGGCATGGTTCGATCCGTAGATCTTGTTTCAGATCAGCTCTACCTCAAGGACATGAAAGGGGAACATTTGATCGTCCTGAAGGCTAAGCGGTAGTTTTTGCAAGCGATTAAATAGGTAGCAGAGTAGGTCACCATTTTCGGGGAAATTTCATTTTGCCTTTGCTCAAGTGAATTTTTCAAGCCTATATTCGCACCCATCGCATCCAATCGCAAGGAAAGGATGCCGTTCATTCACATCGCTGACAGACTTATCCTGAAAGGTTGAGGGAATTGGCCCGATGACGCCTTGGCAACCCATTCTGATTGACACGTCCAGATTGACATGTCTTTCCGAAGAAGGTGCCACATCCAACCTGTATGTTGCAATGCTGCACTCTATTCTGAAAACTCTTCATATAATGCACGAATATGTTCCGGCCCAATACCACAACACCCGCCAACAATCTGGACCCCTTCCGCCACCCATTGTTGTGCCTCGCCCACATAGGCTTCGGGCGTAACGCTATCAACAAAGGCCCACTCTGGACGCAGCCAGTAACCAGCATTGGGGTAGACGCCTAATGTTCCTTGATAATTTTCTTTCATTACCTGCACAGCGGCGTGGGTTGCCTTCAAGTCCGAATGCATCATCAACAATGCTGACCCTGACGGCAAATCATATGAACCCATGAGTTCTTGGATTGCCTCACCAAAGGGTTGATGTGCAGTCCGAAAATCGGCCTGTTCTTGACTTTCTTCCACACCAAGAAAGACCTCGTCTGATGTACGGTCCACCATACAACTCATCGACAACCAAATGGGTAGCCCCGTAGACAATGCTGCATCCAACGCCAGTTTAATTTTTGGCACGGTCGTCCCTAGCGTTTCAAGAATCAACAAATCAACCTGATGCTCTGCCAAGAGCTCGGCCTGCTCTTGAAAACTGGCCGCAATATAGTCCATATCGGTAAGCCGCCACGCATTAAACGGGGCGACCGACCCTGCAACCACAATCGGTTTCTCTGGTTGCTCTGCCACAAACTTCGCTCTGGCTTCCTTTGCAAGCGTAACCGCCTTGATGTTCCATTCCTCAAATTTATTACCAAGCCCTGCTCTTTCCAGTGAATGTCGCCCAGAAGCATATGTGTTGGCCGTGATGATATCTGCCCCTGCTCGTAGATAGTTTTCATGGACTTGCAAAACCAACGCTGGATGGCTGCCCAATGCCTCTGCGCACCAGATGTCCGTGTGCATGGGCGCACCCAACCGCTCTAACTCTGTGCCAGTTGCGCCATCTAAAATAACGATACCGCCCTGTGTAAGGCGGTCTTGAATATGCTGAAAGTTATTTGTCATCTCTATTCTCCTCGTCTGTTGCGTACGTTTGAATTCGATTCATCCCAATAATACTCGCGACAATGACCAGCCCGCCAATCCCTTCCCAAATCGTAATCACATCTTGATAGACAAGGACACCAACAACGACACCAAAGGCGGGCTGTAAAGCAATAATATTGTTGAAGAGGGCAATTTCTAGATGACCCAATGCATAGTTAATAATGATCAGCCCGATGGCGTTGATTAACGCAGATGCCGTTAACGCAAAAAGTACGGTTGTCGATGTCAGGTTTTGGAGAACCAGCGGGGCATCACCAGCCGCCCACGATGCGATAATCATCATTGGTACTGTAGCGCAGAACATAAAAAATGTCGATTCCCAACTATTAATGTCTGCTCTCTGCCATTTACGCGCACCATGACTAAAGGCAAAACAGATGATACTCAGAAACCCCATCAATTCTCCATACCCAAATGTTGTGAACCCAAAATTTGTGGCGTCAGGCTCCCCATCGGGTGAACGAGACAACACCTCTACGATATCTGGCACAACAAGAAGTGCTGCCCCAATAAATGACAGGCTGACGTAGAAGAGTTTTTTAGACGTGACGCGTTCGTTGAAAATCAGGAATCCCAATACTGCTGTCATGGGGAGTGCTTTGATGAGAGAGATTGTCGTATATTGCCCATTGATAAAGGCAACCGAGGTCATGGAAACACCCAGCAGATAGAGAAACGCGGCTCGTACCACGATCAACAGCCAGTCATTAAGATGCCATTGCGCAAGCAAATACCATCGAATTTGGCGAACACCAATCACACCCACAAAGAGTGCCGCAAAGGCTATACGTAGATAGACTTGCTGTAAGATGGCAAAATCATCGGCCAATAATCTGATGTAAATCCCCAAAGTGGACCAAAGTAAAGCCGTTGTAGCGAGCAGGGCCACACTTATTCTTTTTGCAGACATAGTGAATTGTCCTATCTAGCCAGACCAAGCTGATGACGCCAAGTTGACTGCCTTGGTACTGTGGAACGGACTTGATCCGACTGGCGTGGTGGTGTGTAACGGTCTGTACGGTGAACATTGCGGGTCCCTGCATGAGACCACTTTGTGTCATCAACTTGGCCCTGCTGCAATGGTTGTGCAAGCCAATTGGCTAGTTGTGATGGGGGGAGTATG
This sequence comes from Chloroflexota bacterium, assembly GCA_039029935.1. Taxonomy (GTDB): domain Bacteria; phylum Chloroflexota; class Anaerolineae; order Caldilineales; family Caldilineaceae. Next base: position 1,645 of record JBCCFC010001163.1, on the reverse strand, counting down.
TGGGCAAAATCATGCATATTTGTGGTGATCACTTGATAATTGTGTGTCTGGGCAATGGCCGATATCATCAAATCGCTATGTGCCTTGGCTTGACGATGGGTTTGCGTGAGTTTGATAAAAATTTCTTCACTCTGTTGATTGAACCCGACCAACTTAAATTGTGAAAGAAATTCTTGCGTATCGAGTAGGCGTTGGTGAACTTCATAGATATGATGCGGTGATGCATTCATGGTTGCATAACACCGAGACCGCATCAATTCCGCAACAACAATAGAGGGCAATACAATGTCTGACCACACAACATGCTCCAAATATCGTTGGAGTTGTATATGTCCTTGAATAAAGGCGTGGAGAATTGTTGTATCCCAAAGGTACATAATTACCTACTATTTCTGGCTATTTTATAATAGCCAAGTAGAGTCCGTACAACTTGCTAAAAATTGCACAGACTCTACTTGACCATTACAATGATTCTTACGTTGACACAAATAATGTGAAATCATCAAAATTGACGACTAAATTAACTTATCTTAACGTCACTGCGCTATTTCGGCGAAGATTGATGCTATAAAATAGATCTGACCAATCTGATTCTGTTTGCCCAATCCCAAACCATTCCCACGGCACTGCATTTTCAAAGACATTTGAAACAAGCGTATCCCTATTCTGATTATAGGTCATGGGACTCGTTCCTGGGGGATATTTAACCCCCGCCGGATTAACCCCTGCATGATGGTTCTTTTTCAAAATAGTATGCGGCCGAGAGGCTCGATGACTGTTTTGAGGCTTACTGGCTGAATTGAACGTATAACTGTTGCTGGGTTGATGATTCGGATTGTATGATGGTTCGTAGGTTGGTCGATGTCCATTCGTTGATAACGGAGAGGAGGGTTGCGGAGTCCCTTGCTCAACAGCCTGTCTGTTGGCACGGCTATTTGACCAATCGTTTACTATACTATTCTTTTGACCATTCTCTTTGCCACTCTTTTGGCTATTCTCTCGATGATTCTCCCTGCCATTCTGCCGCTCATCTGGTAAATCGTTGTGGTTATTCAGATAGGCCTTTAAATAATCAGTGAGGTGCTTGCTTGTATAGCGATCTGCATGCGCTTCTGTACCATGACGATGATTTACATCATCATTGGGAGACCCATCAGCAGGTTGCTTCGCCTGTCCATTCACATGTCCATTGAGATTATTGGGCGGCTGATGTCCGTTAGCAACCCCATTCAATGAGCGATGCTGCTTTATCTGCTCCGTTGGCTTTGAATCCCTATTTTGATGTCCATTCAGATGATCATTTGTATGCCCCGTTGAATGCCCATTTGAGACGTGTGTGGCATGTCCGTTCGAATGTCCGTTCAAATGTCCATTGGCTGCTACTGGACGATGCCCGACAGATACATGCGCAACTTTTTGGTTTCTGCTTTCTTCAACAATGGATTGCTCAATAGCGTTAATTTCTACTGTCGTAGGCCCATCGGTATTCAGCTTGGCTGTACTCGGTTCAACAATACCTCCCTCAAGTGTAATGGTGAGAATCTCTCGCCCATTGAGATAGTTACGAATAGCCTGTTGTGGTGGTGGGACCGGATCGTCGGGGCCTGTGGGGTCTCTCGACGGGTGGGGGAGGGGGGCAAGGGCG
>JBCCFC010001162.1:0-4304 GCA_039029935.1 Chloroflexota bacterium | reverse complement strand
GACCAATTCTCAACGGTTCGTCTAGTTGTTATGGGCGGAGAACTGCTTGTAAAAGCGGATGTAGAACTTTACAAGCAACATTTCTTGCCCCATTGTCTGCTTGTCAATGGGTTGGGACCGACTGAATCGACGGTGACGCTCCAATATTTCATCAACCACCAGACAGAACTGAATCGGGGCAGCGTTCCGGTTGGTTACCCAGTGGACAATACAGAGATTCTGTTGCTCGATGAAGAAGGCAATGAGACAGGCTTTAGCGGGGAAATGGTTTTTCGTAGTGCCTATTTAGCCTTAGGCTATTGGCAAAAAGAGCAGGCAACTATAGAAGCATTCCTGACCGACCCGACCGATACCCGCAAACGTCTCTATCGTACTGGTGATTTGGGATGCTATCTGCCTAATGGCAGTCTAGCATTTCTGGGGCGTCGCGACCACCAAGTCAAGATACGCGGCTTTCGCATTGAACTGGGGGAAATCGAAGCTGTCCTCAACCAACACCCCAATGTACAGGAAACAGTTGTCATAGCTCACACAACAGAGAACAAACCACATCATCTGATTGCGTATGTGGTGATGTATCAGTCAAGGGCTGAGTTGCTAGGTAAGGAGGCTAACCTAGCCACACTTCGCGACTATCTGCGAGAGAAATTGCCGAACTATATGATACCATCGGCTTTTGTGCTGCTGGATGCGTTACCGTTGACACCCACTGGCAAATTAGATCGCAAGGCTCTGCCCACGCCTGATATGTCACATCTGTCAGGTACGACCTTTGTGACACCGCGCACCACCACCGAAGAGAGTATGGTGGCTATCTGGTGCGACGTTTTGGGTCTGTCACAGGTGGGGATTGATGACGACTTCTTCCACTTGGGCGGGCATTCGCTGCTGGCAACACAAGTGATATCACGTATCCGTGTCGCCTTTGGGGTTGAATTGCCTTTGCGTACGCTGTTTGTCACACCTATTTTGAGCGATTTGAGTGCCGTAGTCAATGTCTTGCGCCAAGAGGGGCAAATCGACTACGGTGAACCGCTGCTGCCTGTCGGACGCGGCGAGCCTCTGGCACTCTCCTATGCACAGGAGCGACTATGGTTCTTGGATCAATTGGTAGGTCCGAGTACCACTTATAACATGCCGATGGCACTACAATTGCGCGGTCAATTACATGTAGAGGCACTTGAATCCAGCTTGCAAGAGATTGTGAGGAGACATGAGAGCCTGCGCACAATCTTTGCCGCCACTGATGGCGACCCCATCCAAGTGATTTGCGCTACTGCCTTGCAGGTTAGCCACCTTGACCTCTCTGATTTAAAAGGGGAAGCACAACAAGCTGAAGTCAGACGACTCTATCAAGAGGAAGCGGCCAAACCCTTTGACCTCAGTCAAGATTTGATGCTACGCGCTACCTTGATTTGTTTGGGTGATAATAGCGAGTCAGCAGATAAGCCTCCTGAACCCTGGGGATATTATGTGCTGCTACTAACGATGCACCATATTGCCTCAGATGGGTGGTCGATGGGTATCTTCAGACGTGAATTCTCGGCTCTCTATGCTGCATTTAGCCAGAGCCAGCCATCCCCGTTGACACCACTCCCGATCCAGTATGCCGACTTTGCGATATGGCAACGCAGATGGTTGGCGGATGAAGGGATGGCTGAACAACTGACTTACTGGAAGCAACAGTTGGCAGACGCCCCAACGCTGTTGGAACTGCCCACTGACGGTCCGCGTCCCGCCGTGCAACAGTTTAAGGGTGGACACCAGGCACTTAGACTTACACCAGAACTGAGTTCCGCACTGAAGCAACTTGCAGCCAAATCGGATGCCACGCTCTTTATGACGCTGCTAGCGGCGTTCAACGTCTTGCTGATGCGTTACACCGGACAGACTGACATCGTCGTTGGTTCACCGATTGCTGGCCGCACCTATATCGAACTGGAATCGTTGATCGGGTTCTTTGTCAATACCCTAGTGCTGCGCAGTGATCTCTCCGGTGATATCTCCTTTGAGCAATTGCTTTCGCAGGTGCAATCCATGACGCTTGACGCCTTCCGTCATCAGGACATCCCATTTGAAAAGCTCGTCTCTGAGCTACAACCTGAACGCAACTTGAGCCACACGCCTCTTTTCCAAGTCATGTTTGTCTTGCAGAATGCACCCAGAAACAGCTACGACCTGCCCAATTTGCAAATGGAACGCCTACACTTGGGTACACAGGATGGTAATGTGGCAGCCCAGTTTGACCTGACCCTCAATATCAACGAGACGTCTCAAGGGCTACGCGGGGGATTCAACTACAATGCCGACCTCTTTGATGCCAATACCATTTCGCATATGGTCGGTCATTTCCAAGTCTTGCTGCAGGGCATTGTCGACAACCCATCGCAACCGATTACCCACTTGCCTATGCTCACGCAACCTGAGTATCAGCAGATTGTGCATGAATTCAATGACACCGCCGTCGATTTTGGCGTCCCCCAGACAATTCACGCCCTCTTTGAGCGGCAAGTGGCACACACGCCTGATGCCATCGCCCTTGTCTTTGGAGAACAACAGCTTACTTATGCCGAACTCAATACCCGTGCCAACCAACTCGCCCATCACCTGCTTGAATTGGGTGTGCAAGCCGATACGCTAGTGGCTGTGGCGATGAAGCGCTCCTTAGAAATGGTCATCAGTTTGCTGGCTGTCCTCAAGGCGGGGGGGGGGCTATGTGCCCATTGACCCAAGCTATCCAAGAGAGCGCATTCGTTACATGCTCACGGATAGTGCCGCGCCGGTTTTGCTCACCCAATCCGATCTCGAATCAAGTATCCCTTGGGCATTAGAGTACGAGGACTCTATGCGTCATGTGATTACAGTTGATCGGGCAGGGGTGATTGATGCACAATCCACCCTGAATCCCCAAAGCAGAGCCAAGCCAGAAGACCTTGCATACGTCATTTACACCTCTGGCTCAACTGGTCAGCCCAAAGGTGTCATGGTTGAGCACCATTCACTGGCTGCCCACATCAAGACAGTCATTGATAAATATCAGATCACCGACGCCGATGGCGTGCTTCAATTTGCGTCGGTCAGTTTTGATGTCTCTTTGGAGCAGATATTTACAGCTCTATGTAGTGGAGCAAGACTTGTTATACGCGGCAATAAACTTTGGACGTTGCAAGAGTTTGACCATCAGGTGTTGACTAATGGAATTACGGTGAGCAATCTACCGCCTCTCTATTGTCAACAACTCCTGCAACGTTGGCAAACCGAGCCGCTCATGTTTTTATCTCGCGATGCTTGCATGGAGCATCAATTGCGCTTGCTGATTGTCGGTGGCGAGAAAAGCCAGCCAGAACTGGTGACGCTGTGGCAACAATTGGAGAGTTCCAACATGCAACTGCTGAATGCTTATGGGCCAACGGAGGCCACCATTACCGCCACCTGTTTTAATCTTTCTAACTATCAAGTTCAATCTGCATCAAATAATCTGCCAATCGGTCAACCATTGCCCAATCGCACGGTTTACATCTTGGACTCACAACTGAAACCAACACCACTCGGTGTCCCCGGCGAACTATACATTGGTGGTGTGGGCGTCGCACGCGGTTATCTCAACCGTCCCGAACTAACCGCCGAGCGGTTTATCGAACATCCCTCCTTCTGCCGCTTATACAAAACAGGTGATTTGTGTCGTTGGCTTCCAGATGGGAATATCGAGTTCATCGGGCGCACCGACTTCCAAGTCAAGATTCGCGGCTTTAGGATCGAATTGGGCGAAATCGAGAGTGTGTTGCTGGAGCAAGAGAGTGTGCATAAAGCGGTGGTCTTGGCGCGTGAAAATCAACGTGGTGACAAACAATTGGTGGCGTATATGGTGGCAAGTGGAAGGTCGCAAGTGGCAGGTGATAGGGTACATCAATCTGCCAATTTACGTCGTGCGCTTAAAGAAAAACTGCCCGATTATATGATTCCTGTAGCGTTTGTGCTGTTGGATGCCATGCCACTGACCCCGAATGGCAAACTAGATCGCAAGGCTCTGCCCTCGCCTGATTTGTCTCATCTTCCAACAGAAAATTTTACAGCACCGCGTAATGAAACCGAAGAAACACTTGCCGCCATCTGGCGGGAATGCTTAGGGTTGACGCAGATCGGCATTCATGATAACTTCTTTCGTGTCGGAGGGGATTCTATTTTGAGTATTCGTGTGGTAAACCATGCGCTTAAACAAGGGTTCACTTTCAGCGTCAGAGATATCTTTCAGTCCCCAACCATTGCTGAGTTGGCGACGGTCATTGAAACAGTTGATCTGTCTT
>JBCCFC010001161.1:0-4306 GCA_039029935.1 Chloroflexota bacterium | reverse complement strand
GGAACGAACAGAATGAACAGGCGCAGTAAGTGGTTGGTAGTCAGAACTATTAACTATTCACTATTAACTATTCACTGAAAAAGGGGAAATCAATGGTTGGAAGTGCTACACGCAGTCGTTTCTTTAAAATTCTCACCCACGCCATCGCCTTGATCATGTTCTTTCCGATTGTATGGATGATCATGACGTCATTTAAAACCGAACAGATCGCCTTTGCCTATCCACCCAAGCTCATCTTTACACCCACATTGGAAAACTGGGAGATCGCGCTCTTTGGAACAGATTACCTGCGCTTTCTCAGAAGCACATTACTTATTACAGGTGTGTCAACGATAGTTGCCCTCATCTTGGGCATCCCTGCCGCCTATTCAATGGCTTTCTATCCCACCAAACGCACAGATGCGTCGATGCTTTGGGTAATGTCCACACGCATGTTGCCACCAGTTGGTGTCATCGTTCCCCTTTATGTATTGTTTCAGTGGCTGGGCTGGCTAGATACCTACACAGGCATGGTCGTCATCTACGCTGCGATGAACATCCCACTGGTTATCTGGATGGTGCGCTCATTTATGCTCGAAATTCCCTTTGAGATTATCGAGGCGGCGCGCCTCGATGGTGTGACGCTCTGGGAAGAGATTCGCCACATGGTTCTGCCGCTGATTGTGCCCGGGCTGGCAGCGACGGCACTACTCTGCTTCATCTTTGCATGGAATGAATTCTTCTTTGCCTTCAACCTTACTACCAAGACCGCTGCACCGCTTTCGGTCTACATTTCTTCATTTAAAACGGCGGAAGGTCTTTTCTGGGCCAAGATGACGGCTGCGGCGACGGCGACAGTACTGCCCGTGTTGATTGCAGGCTGGATTGCACAGAAGCAGTTGGTGACGGGGCTGACGATGGGGGCGGTGAAATAATAACGCTTGTAAATTGATTGATGAATAGAAGTCGAACTTTTGTCAAAAGCTCGACTTCTAAATGGCGCGCTGTCCAATGAAACCACAAACATCCACACCTTTCAACTACGCAGACTACAACATCCTTATTGTTGACGACACACCCACCAACCTCGCTGTACTGGTCGAGTATTTGCAGACCTATGGGTTTGGCATCCGTGTGGCGCGTAGTGGCGAAACCGCACTGCAAAGAGTCGCCTATGATGCGCCGGATATGATTTTGCTCGATATTCTGATGCCTGGCATTGATGGTTTCGAGACCTGCCGTCAACTCAAGGCCAATGCCCAAACGAGTACCATTCCGATCATCTTCATGACTTCACTAACCAGTGCCGAGGACAAAGTACGTGGCTTTGAGCTAGGTGCGGTCGATTATGTGACCAAACCGTTGCAACAGGCCGAAGTACTGGCACGTATCACCACACATTTACAACAACACGAATTAACCCATCGCACCCAAACCGAGAAGGAACGACTCTTTGAAGCGGTGAACCAACAGCGTACCCAGCTACGTCAATTAACGGCCAAACTGACCGAGGTGCAGGAGCAGGAGCGAAGAGAGCTTGCACGCGAATTGCATGATGAGATGGGACAGGCACTGACAGCGGTACGCATGAACTTGGCGTCGATTGAGAATGCACTGCCAGCTGAGTATACCAGCCCGACCCATGCTGTCGGGGAACGTCTGCAAGAGGCGGCGGTACTCACTGACCACACGCTCGAACAAATCCGCGAACTCGCGCTCAATCTACGTCCACCGATGCTCGATGACTTAGGGCTTGGCCCGACTTTGCGTTGGTATATCAAGCAGTTTGCGGCGCGTATGGACGTGGAGGCCACTTTTGACATACAGGGATTAGATGATACGATAGGGCAACGGTTGGAGCCATCCATCGAGACAACACTCTATCGTGTTGTGCAGGAGGCACTGACCAATATCAGTCGCCATGCGAATGCAAACAAAGTGGAAATTCAGTTGATTTGTGACGATACATCTGTCAATGTGGCCGTTCAAGATGATGGTCGTGGGTTTGATATGTCACAGAGGAATGGACGACAGACACCAGGGATGGGGTTGCTGGGGATGCATGAGCGGGTGACATTGCTGGGCGGGACCTTTGAGATTGTGTCTGAACGAGGTAAGGGAACGCAGATTGGACTGAGTATTCCAAAGAGCAACACGCATGAGCAAAATTAAAGTCTTACTGGCCGAAGATCATACGATTGTACGTAAAGGGATTCGTTCGCTGCTTGACGCTGACGCGGGCATTGAGGTCGTGGGCGAAGCCGAGAACGGACGTGAGGCTGTTGAGAAAACCGAAACGCTCTCGCCAGACATTGTCGTGATGGATCACACCATGCCCCTGCTCAACGGATTGGAAGCCACGCGTCAAATCCGCCAACGACTCCCTGATGTAAAAATACTCATCCTGACCATGCATACCAATGAAGAGTATATTTTTCAATTTCTGCGAGCAGGCGCATCTGGCTATCTGGTCAAACAAACTGCACCCAATGAGTTGGTCGCCGCTATCAACGCGATACACGCGGGAGAGTCATTCCTCAGCCCTGCCATCCACAAAACTGTGATTGATGAGTACCTGCGTCAAGGGGCAGCAATCGGCAAAGGGGACAGCCTCGATACGCTGACCGACCGTGAGCGTGAGGTGTTGCAACTCCTAGCTGAGGGGTTTAGCAACCGTGAGATTGGCGAGCAACTGTATATCAGCACCAAGACCGTGAGTGTGCATCGCACCAATTTGATGCATAAATTGGATATGCATAGTGTGACTGAGTTGACGAAGTACGCGATTCGCAAGGGGATTATTGATTTGGGGTAGCGATTCACCGAGTCACAAATGAGTATAACTATGGAGATTGAACATGTTAACAATGGACGTATTAACACCCAAACCTGACGCAACTTCTGATAAGCAATCCGAGAGGGTAGCTTTACTTGATGAGATCAAGATGATGATTGATCGCCTCTCACCATCGGATTTAATGACGGTTAAATATTTTGCTGAATTTTTACATGAACATCCAGAGGCAGTGGAGGCATTTACGTCGATGAATGCACAGCAAAGTCAGTATACGGAAGATCGTTACCCAACAATTGGTGTTCCAGCTAAAAATCTCGATGGCTGGGCAGGTAAATATTTTGCGGGATATGAAGGCGATTCGCTAGAAGATTCAGAAGCATTATACGATGATGTATAAATACTACAGCGGATTTGGGAGTGGAACGGATTTTTGCTCACACGGGCGAAATCCGTTCCACTCCCAAATCCGCTGTAGTACAACCAAAGGAGAAACCAATGAAGGCTGCACGAATTGTTGCACCCAACCAAACTGAGGTCGTTGACCTCCCAACGCCATCCATCGGCTCAGATGATCTGCTTATTCAAGTAAAGGCGTCGGGCATCTGTGGTACGGATATCCACATCCTCAAGGGCGAGTATGAGCTAGCGGTCTTCCCAATGGTGCCAGGGCATGAGTTTAGTGGTGATGTCGTCGCTGTTGGCGAGAATGTGACCCGCTTTAAGGTTGGCGACCGTGTGACAGCGGACCCCAACATTCCATGTAATCGCTGTGAAGCCTGCCAGCGCAATGAACCCAACCAGTGTGAAAATTTGGCAGCGGTCGGCGTGACACGTGACGGCGCATTTGCGGAGTATGTCTCTGTGCCAGAGTCGGTGACGTTTCCCATTGGCGATCTGTCCTATAGCGATGCAGCATTGATCGAGCCGTTGGCATGTGTGGCGTGGGGGTTGCAGCGTGTACAGATTCAGGCGGGCAACCGAGTGTTGCTCTTTGGTGCGGGTCCCATGGGCTGTCTATTGGCACAGGCGATATCAGCGGCGGGGGCATCACAGGTTGATGTCACTGATGTCAATCCGGCACGGCTGGCTGTCATGGAAGAGTTGGGGATTACGCACACCATACTGGCTGGTGAGCTACCCAAGAAGGCCAAAGCTTTTGCGCCAAAAGGATATGATGTCGTCGTCGATGCAACGGGTGTGCCTGCCGTGATTGAGCAGACCATGCGCTATGTGCGACCGCGTGGCAAAATCTGGCTCTTTGGTGTTGCCCCAGACGATGCGATGGCGTCGTTTAGCCCTTATGAAATTTTCCGCAAAGACTTGTCGTTGATTGGCAGTTTTGCCGTCAGCCGCACCTTTCATGAGGCGATTATGATGATTAACAGCGGGAAGATTAACCTTGCACCGTTGGTGTCGCATACGCTGCCGTTGGATGAGTTTGAGGAAGGACTGCGGTTGGCACGGGAAGATCCGAATCGGATGAAGATTCAGTTCATGCTGTAGCCACTGAATGGTTCAATCCTGATACTC
>JBCCFC010001160.1:0-4307 GCA_039029935.1 Chloroflexota bacterium | reverse complement strand
TAATAATTTCATAGAATTAAGAATGAAATTATCAAAAATATACCACAGGGTGATTCAATAAAGTATTCTGCGAAAGATAAAGTTAAGACTGTATGCATCACGAAAGTTGACTAAAAATAAGAGAAACAGATTTCTTTTGTTATATCTATCGACAATATTTTAGAGGTGGTATATGGTCAAAGGCGGTCAAGGATTCGAATCCGGTGTCTAAAAACCAAATCCGTCCAATTCCTGTAACAGCAATGCCTCTGCCTCATCATCCGAAAGCGCAGTCAAATCATCCACAATTGGCTCAGATGGTTTTTCAGGCGCATCGCCATACTGTGTTTGATATGAAGGTGCATGACTTTCATTGGGGAATCGGTAAACGGCGTTGTGTAAACTGGCGATAGGTCATGGATTGCGGCGGTAGGTTGGCCAGTTCGTCGGCGCGATAGGCTTCGTGGAGCAGAATCATCTCACGGAAGAAGATGCCCAGCGACCAGTCACCGTCGCAGATGATGTGATGCACACACAGTATAAACAAGTGTTCGATGTGTTCATGAATCCCGATAATCTCAGTTTATTGGTGCGTATTGTCGTAGATATTCTGTTGATGATTGATTGGTGACTATAATAACTGGATTTGTGTGGCTTGACAAATCAAATTTTGTTCTAGTGGAGCGACGATTTTCTGCTTAAATAAAAAATGGATGCGTGTCTAAACGTAGACACGCATCCATTTTTTTACCGAAAAAATATACTATTGTGGTAGGCGTAATTAGCCTTGATTTGCAACCAGCGTCACAACCAGAGAAATTTCATCGTTGATGAGGTCATCGCCCAGATCATCAAAGAATGAACCTGAACCATAGCGAACATCATACAATGCACGGTCGAAAACAATATCAGCCGTTGCAGTCATAGACCCATCGCCCATCTCAATATCGGTCACAAAGGTGAGTTCATTGGTGATGCCTTTGATGGTCAAGTCACCTGTCACCATGTATTGATTTTCCACGTCGGTTGGTTCTGCTGAGTTGAGGACCAAAGAAGCGGTTGGATGAGTTTCAACACCAAAGAAATCATCCGACATGAGATGACCCATCAAGCGGTCAACCATTCCAAACTCATCACCGACCATACTGGTCATATCAATGGTGAATTCACCGCCAGCAAGCGCCATACCAGCCAGCATCAGCGAACCCTCTGCAACGTCGATTGTGCCACTATGGGAGTCACCAATTGCCTTTGCACCTGTCCAAACCAGTTCGCTGGCTTCGGTGTCAACGGCATAGGTGACAGCTTCGCCATCCATCTCTTCAGCTTCTTCACCCTCTTCATCGTCGCCCTCGTCGTCGCCCTCTTCCTCAGCAGCTTCCTCTTCAGCAGCCTCTTCCTCAGCGGGTGCCTCCTCTGCCGCAGCTTCCTCAGCGGGTGCTTCTGGTGCAGCAGCCGGTGGTGCCGCAGGGCCACAAGCCGCAAAGACCAATAGACTAACAAGTGCAATGAGCGTTAATAGTATGTTTCGTTTCATGTAACTGTATTCCCCTCACAAAGTAAAGATTTGAATAGTGATTGTGGAAGCATTTCCTTGCATGGTTTAAAATTGTTTCAAATTGTTAGATATCTTACGAAAACCTAACAATCAATAAACCTACCCACCAATATTACTATAGAATGCGTGAACTTCTGTGAGGCTGGCTACATCCAATAAATGAAGTTTTGGATTAGCGACTCACCACTGGCAAGAATATTCGCTGTGTGCGTTCCTGAGATGACTCAACTGCACTATCATGCTCCATCACACTGGTGACTGGAACCGTCAACACCACAGGATGCGCCACCAACCCATCCGCATCTGTGGCATAGACAACCACACGATAGTCACCCACCTGATCAAAACCAGCATAGACACCATCAAACATGTCTGTACCCAATGCTGTGCGTCGTTGTAAGGGGATGCGGTCCAATACTTCCACTGTGTTGAGTACGTCGTCGCTGCTCGGCGGTGCATAGTCGGGTGGATAAACAACTGCCCATACTTCGGCCACACCTTGGTCATCACGGACTTCGACTTGGAATGTACCCTGTTGGTTGACAATGACTGTGGGTGGCTGCGCATTGGCAATGTATGGCGGCCACTTGATGCGATCATGACTGCTGCGAGATGGATCCGCATAGTCAAACTCAACCAGACCTGCCTCAAACATATCCTCGGCTTCATTGGGTGTACCATTGCCATTGCCATCAAGCCAAGGGTCTTGATATTCAGAAATAATCTGAGCATACTCCTTGGCACGCCAGAAGGCAGTGGCAAGGTGGTCGCCCTTATACAGTCTTGTGATAAGCGCATCGGAAAATTGAATCCCATACGGAGAGGCATAGGCGTCTGACTCAACGCTGGTGGAGGTCACAATCACACGATTGGGTTTGCTGATGCTCTGATTGGCGCGGTCGATGAAACTACCCGAATGACAGGCTTCGACAATCACATTAATCGCCAACCCGGGTACAACTGACTCTAGCTCATTGAGCCATGCATCCAAATCGCCTGTAGACAAATATTGTTCATTGAGGTCGTCGATATAGAGCAGGTCACGTTCCCCGTGGTCGATGAGATAGAGTGTCAGAGCCTGTTCGCCACTAACCCGTTCCTTGGCCCACCCCGTAATGCCATTGCCCAGATTTGCGGTAGTTGCCATCTGGTCATGCCCCGTCAATGTTGGGTCTGTTGAGAGAAAGAGAATATTGTCGTCGGAGACACCCCTGCTCCGGAAAAAGCCATAGACCTTCTCAGCCGTCTGATTGATGTTTTCCTGCAAGGTATCGTTGGCACGAAGACGACCTGCCAGAATAATCACTGCTCCCGTCGGTTGCTCATCGGGTAATTTACGTACTGATATGTCATAGCGGACATCTGGTCCAAAGATATTGCTATCCGTATTGCTAAGAGCTAGATAGAATTGTTGACCTGCTTGGGCGACAATGTCCAGCTTGACACCTGGGGCAAACGTTTCATCCCATGTGTTAAGGGCGTTGGTGTCACAGTCACTGAAATAGATAAGGTCTACATCGGCAGGTGAGTTCTCAGGGATATCAACCTCCACTTGATAAGTGCCGTCTGTGGGTGCAGTGAAGGTAAGCCAGTCGGCGTCATTGGCTGTATAGAAGGTGTGATTTTGTGGTGTTCCGTTGGATTGGATGGGGGTTGCTTGGTCACATGCATCGTTGGGTTCATGGTTGCCTGTTGAACTGGGTAAGGTTGTGGCGGCGATGACTTCGCTGTACTCGCTCCACAGTTCATTACGTCGCTCATCATATACCGAGGTACTAGATACGCCCCAAGAACCAAAAGACGCTGGACTATAGGTACGCATACGAATGTAATATGTTGATTCTGGTATAAGCCCTGTAATCATCAATGTATCTATGCTTTGGTCTGTAATGGTCTGGTAAACCTCAAAGGTGGCCCCATCAAGAGAAAGACTGACTTCGTAGTAACCACCCTGCTCTTGAAAGGCAATCGGTATCCATGATAGTTGGATGCTGTTCAGCGATTGTGGTGACGCCATTATCTCTGTAGGTGCAACCGTCTGGGTCGCCCACCAATCAAAATTTGTGATTAGAGTCTCATTAAGGGAACCAGTACGGCTTGTATATGTAAGTGACTTCAGGTTGGGGAGATTCTCAATTTCAGCAGGAATATGGCGCAGGCGGTTCCATGCGAGATAAAGTTGTTCCAAGTTTGAGAGGTTTACAATTTCGACAGGGATGGTCGTCAGTTGGTTTTTAGAGAGATTAAGAGACGTGAGATTGGAGAGGTTAGCGATTTCGATAGGGATGGAGAACAACTGATTTTTAGAGAGGTTAAGGAATGTGAGATTGGGGAGGTTAGCGATTTCAGGAGGAATGGCCGTCAATTGGTTAGACAAGAAGGAGAGGGCCGCTAGATTGGAGAGGTTGGCGATTTCGACAGGGATGGTTGTCAGTTGGTTTTTAGAGAGATCAAGGGATGTGAGATTGGAGAGGTTGGCGATTTCGACAGGGATACTCGTTAATTGGTTAGCTCCGAGATAAAGAGATGTAAGATTGGAGATGTTGCCGACTTCAGCGGGGATGGCTGTCAATCGGTTGTCTGTTAGGGAAAGAAACTTGAGATTGGAGAGGTTGGCGATTTCGACAGGGATAGAGATCAACTGGTTCCAAAAAAGGTCAAGGGTCGTGAGGCTGGAGAGATTGCCGATTTCGACAGGGATGCTCGTTAATTGGTTATATCCGAGATAAAGAGATGTAAGATTAGAGAGATTGCCGATTTCGACAGGGAT
>JBCCFC010001159.1:0-4307 GCA_039029935.1 Chloroflexota bacterium | reverse complement strand
GCGGCAGCGTTGTCTGGTTCGGCAGCGTCGTCACCCTCAGCGGCATCATCACCTTCAGCAGCGTCGTCACCCTCAGCGGCAGCGTCGTCACCCTCAGTGGCGGCAGCATCGCCTTCGGCGGCAGCGTTGTCTGGTTCGGCCACAACAACGACGTCATCTACCTCTGCTGTGGTTTCGTCGCTTGTTGCTTCTACTTCGTCACCTTCGTCGGCGTCATCTTCACTCGGTCCAGATGCTTGTTCTGGTATACACAACTTTGCGCCTACACGAACAAAATCTGCGTTTGGAATATACGCATAGCTGCTGTCTGAGGCAGCGTTGACGTTGGTTGCATAGATAATAATGGGATAATCAGCCCCTCTGCCTAGATATTCTTTGGCAATATCCGACATGGTTTGGCCCCGTTCAACAATGACATTTTGCTCACAAACAATAACTGTTTGGGCCAAAGCTGGCTTGCTTAAAAACAAGGTTAGCATGAGTGCTAGGGATAACCCAATAGCGACCATACTTTGTCTTTTTTTCATAGTAATATGCCTCTCTTTTGTATTTTTGGTTTTTAGTCAGCAAACGGCAGTATTAAACAGTTAAGGCGAATCCACAGAAGTAATTACCCGTGGAGTGAGCATTCTCTAATGCGGCTCTCTCGTGTAATTACTTCTGTGGAATGGCCTAAAATAGTCACATAAACCTATGCAATAAGTGCTGGTAGCAGGTTGCCGTTTACTCGATTGACCGTAGTTTAGCTAGTTTACGATAATATAGTCAATGATGCAAACATTCTTGGCGGTATTCGTACCCTGTAAACTAAGCTTTTTGATATTGTCATTCCTGCGAACGCAGGAATCCATACTGACACGGCACTGGGTTCCTGCGAACGCAGGAATGACCAACATACCTAATTATTTAGCTGACAAGGTATTTGCTTCTGTACTAACGTAGAAATGGGCGAGAAGGTTGCATCAGTTTTCATCATCTTACTCATGAGGATGATGGTGGTGCGTATCCTCATGACGGTGATCATGGTCATGGAAAGTTTGTGCCACCTCTTTTATCCATGCCTCAAGTTCATTCTGGCTCATCAACCCTTTACCAAGGACCAATTGTTCAAGGGAAGATAGCCAATGGCTATAATAGTCTGCTGCATCCTCGCTCACAACGTTTTGCGGAGGCTGCTCTGTCTCACGAATTTGATGTGCAAGCCCGTGGCTGAACTCCGTCCACTCATAGAGACCTTGCTCATTTAGGGCAACCGCTAGTCCAAACGCACGCGCCTCCCAAGGAGCATCAAAAACAAGCTCACCATTTTTACGAGGCAAGGCAATCGCATCATCCATATTCGCAATTTGTTGGTCAATTTTTGTATCTTTTGTCTTTATCATGCTTTACTAGTTATTCTTGTGGCTATTTGAATTAGGCTTTTTCTGGCAAAGAATGTACCAGACGAGTTGTTTATTCGTAGTGGCTTGATAGTTCAAGCCGCTCCAAGTTTTAGGTATACTCACTTTGGGAAATCGCCGTGCTGGATGGCCGTATTGTGCCAAACCTACGATTGAACTTTGGCGACACCAATCATTGTATCCCGTGTAACTAACGGAACCAATTCATCCGCGCTTTTTCCCTCCGTGCTGGGTGGGCGTTCTGGCAAGACCATATACCGTACCTCTGAATTGCTGTCCCACACTCGAATTTCGACAGAATCATCCAACACTAGACCAAACTCGTTTAGCACAACGCGCGGCTCGCGTACAACACGTGAACGATAGGCAAAGGATTTATACCAGTTGGGGGGCAATCCCAGTACGGGCCAAGGATAGCAAGAACAAAGCGTGCAGACGACCACGTTGTGAACAGCGGGTGTGTTTTCATGCACAACCATCTTGGCTCCTTGACGCCCGATAAACCCCATGTCGGCGATGGCGGCTGTGCCATCATTGAGTAACCAATCTCTGTAGGCTGGGTCTGTCCACGCACGGGCAACCACTTTGGCCCCGTTCATGGGACCAATATCATGTTCGTAAAGATCAACGATTTTGTCAATGATATCGGTCGTGATAAGCCCCTTTTCAATTAAAATCGACTCGAGTGCCTTGGTTCGTACCGCTGGGTCGTCTGGTGAGGCGGGATGATGGTCATGGTGATGATGTTCGTGGTGATGATGTTCGTGGTGATCATGGTGATGATGGTCGTGTGTCATGCTGTTGTCTCCCGAATCAAATAACTTTCCCACATATCTAAGTAGATAGCAGTGTTTGGCTCTGCCGATTCCCCCCATAATTCTTGTGCTTCAAAACGCACGGCATAAACAGCTTGCGGTGGTGTTTCTTTGCTGGTTGGTATAGTGGTGCCAGGTAGAAAGGAGTCATCAATTGGCTGAAATCCATAGACCTTGGCGATTGTACACCGCTTGCCACGGGCATATTGAGGCAGACGTGTATGCCCATAGGGATGGATATTGATAGTACGCATGGCATCGCCGACCGCAAAGGCTGGCTCGGCATCTACGTCTTGCTCTAAGGGCTGTGGCCCGCGCATTCGCCCCAGAAACCGCTGTATCCTTTCTTGGTCCTCGGTTCGTTCAATCGGCTCATCCAGATTATCACAAAAATGGGCAACGCGCTCATCAAAGGCTTCCTGCGTGACATACCCACCTTGAATGGCCGCTTGGATGCTTGCATAGAGCCAGCGTTCATAATAACTGGACCCCAAATACTCGGCAGGAGGCATTTTTTCTAACATATACCGAAACTTATCAGGCAGTGGCATCTTTGCGCCCACCTCCATGCCAAGTACCCGACTCTCCCATTCTGTATGAAAGACAGGTTCGTTTTCTTCATAGGGGATGGCCCCAAACCCGTGCATCCCCCCCATATCATGGACACCATTCATTGTCAATGTTCCCTTTACTGTGAAGTAAGACCTTCCGGAGCTATCCGTGGATGGCTGAGTCGTACTCAAGTTTGGATGGACACCTCCGGAAGGTCTTACCAAATCGCTAAATAGCCTACAAAAATTCGGCTCGTCGCTCAATAAATGTTTCAACCGCATCAACCAAGGCATCGCACTCCGCATCACCCGTTGGCACACTGAGCACAAACATGCCCCGTGGTGCAATCCAAATGCCCGACTCGTTCAAATCAAAGAAGAGCAACTCCCGTAGTTTCATGTTGCCTTTGGCGGCATCCTGCGGTGTACGGACAGGTGCGTCAGTCATGTGAGCGGTCATCATTGAACCGATACCTGTAAACTGCATCGTCGCTTCGTGCCGTTGACAAAGCGTGTTGAGTCGCTCACGTAGTTGGTCGCCCCGTGCATTCAACGCAATCGCCGCTTCGGGTGTATACACCTCTGTCATGCCCGCCAACCCTGCGCTCATGGTCAGCACATTGTTGTTGAACGTACCCGCATGGGGCAAGGCATCCGCTCGTCGTGGGTCATACAGCCCCATCAATTCCTGATTACCGCCAAATGCCCCAAAGCTCATCCCACCGCCAACATATTTACCCAACGTTGTCATGTCGGGCATGATGTTGTGGATTTCCTGCATCCCGCCGGGGGCAAGACGAGAGGTCATCACCTCGTCGAAAATTAAAACAATGCCACGTTTGCTGGTCTCGTCTCGCAACATCTGCAAGAAATCATGGTCAGCAGGAATACAACCGCCACCGCCCAGCATCGGCTCAAGAATAATGGCTGCTAAGTCGTCACTGTGTTCAGCGATAATCGTACGCGTCTCCTCAATGTCATTATACGTGGGCGCAACCACAAAATCATAAGGAGCATTGACGGGGCTACCACCGCCCGTCGAGAAATAGAGCACACCGCCATGATAGCCTGTTTCAAAGACCATCAACTTATTGCGTTTCGTGTAGACACGCGCAGCCGACAAGGCCATGAGGTTGGCCTCTGTGCCTGAGTTGGTAAACCGGACTAAATCGATGGCTGGGAAACGCTCACAGACAGCTTTGGCAAGTTCGGCCTCCATCAAATTAGGACCGCCATAATTCACACCACCGTCCAGCGCCTTGTCTAATGCCGCACGAATCACTGGATGTGAATGACCATATATCCCCGCGGTATATTCACCCAGATAGTCAATGTACTCATGTCCATCAATATCCCGAACTTGGACACCTTGTGTTTTTTCAATAATAAGCGGAAAAGGCGGATTGAATAACACTGTACGTGTATTCCCACCAGGCATTACCTCCGCAGCCGCTGCATTCTGTGCTTGGCTTTTGGGATTCCGGGCAATATAGGCTTCATGTGCCTCTTGTAGTGCTTGGTCTAATGTCATGTTGGTTTCT
>JBCCFC010001158.1:0-4311 GCA_039029935.1 Chloroflexota bacterium | reverse complement strand
TTTGGTTCTGACCCTCGTAACCTCTTTGACTATCTCCTTGAACACGTTGACCTCCCTCCGCGTCCCGCAAAAAAACGGCTTCCCCCAGACCCGGCTCCACTCCTGTGTTAGACCCTTTTGGACGGAACCATGACCAACGCCTGTTTTATGATAGATGGTGGTCACACCCGCTTCGTCGGCCATCTGTTGGAGCACAATGCGCTTGACAATGGGATGAAAGCCACGCACATGACGCGTCCCACCAAAGAGTGCGGTCAAGGCATGAACACGCTGGTCCACCTCATCCTGTAGACCACCGCTGATGCCGTGATAGTAAGTGTGAATGCCACCACCTGCGCCAATGCCACCCAGAAAGGAACCCGCTTCCAGCACAGTCGTCTGCGCACCTTGTCGCGCTGATGCAATTGCCGCCACTGCTCCCGCTGTGCCGCCACCGCAGACGAGGACTTGGCTTGTCTGCACAGTCGGTGCTTCCACTGTTTGCATAGGGACCGTTGCAGGTTGTGGCATCGGTATTTCGGTGAGTGCTGAACAGATGGCTTGTCCCGCAGCTTCACCATGTGCCATATGTATAGCAAAAATAGAGTCTTCTTCTGAGGCATCGCCCGCCCAGAGTCCTGCGTTAAAGAGGTTGGGTATGTGTGGATGCTGAACGGCTACCTTATTGTGATGCTGGGTCAGTGGATATGGTTCAACACTTGTGTGGGTGACAATGGTGTCTTCTGTAAGCAAACCGCTGCTGTGAGCAAGTTGGAGTACACAGGGCATGGCACGAATGGCATCGGCGGGTTCAATCGTCGGCATGTCATAGTAGATGACGGATTCATCAGGCCAAGGTGTGGATTGTAGGGTAATATTCGTCGTCTGTCCAACTGAGCCAAGGTCTATGATGTTGTCGAGTGTCTTTGTGCCATGCAAAAAGAGTGCCGAGCGACCTGCGCAGCCCTCATTGCCGATGGATATACCAGAGCGACGCCACAACAGACCACGCTCGGTGGCATCGACATAGGCTTTGGCACGAACCACCTGTTGTCCCGACTTGCTGCCAATAAAGACTGTACGGGCCTCATTTTCAGCTATCTCTAGGTCAATCGGCTGTGCATAATAGAGCAGGGTCATGCCTACGTTGGCGGCTTCACGGTCCAATACCATTTCGAGAATTGGCGCATCCAATCGGTTATTTCTCAGCCCACCAGCCTCAGTCATCGCATCAGCAATAGCCTGCGCAACCTGACCACCGCCCCCTGTATAATCCAGTTGACACGCCCATGTTGCCTCCCATCCCAATGCCGGACGCCGCTCAACTAGCAGGGTGCTAAACCCCGCCCGCGCGCATGTCCACGCTGCAGCGTAGCCACAAAGCCCACCACCAAAGATAGCAACATCATAGGTTTCGCCGAGAATCAGTCCTGCTGTGTTCATACGCTTTACTCCTACACCTGCCAACCAGCAAGCACATCGGCTATCTGACTCGACACACTGGCACGGGCATCAGATCGTTCGTGACCCTCCATGAGCAACATGTCATAGTTTGTTTCCGTGTGGCGAACATGGGCGACGACAGCCAACTCGATCATCTCTGGGTTCAGTTCCTTGGCCGCAGCACTACGCCCAACACGACCGCTGTGTTTCAGACAGGCGTGTTCAGCAATCTCTTGCGCCCGCTTTTTGGGACAGTTAGGATATTGTGTTTGAACCTGTGCGGCAAATTGCTTGACATATTCTTTATCAATATCTGCACGACGGATGGCATCGCGCTGACGGCGTCGTTCACGAAAATCAGCATCGGCCAGACACTCTTCCTCGGCTTGATCGAGTGCTTCCTCCTCGACTAATAGACCTTGCCGCTCATAACGTTTGCGGGTACGGCTCCACTTGAGGACAACGGCCCACAAGGTTGAGTATTTTTTGGAACGACGTGTCAACGCGGCATCCCCAGAGGGCAGATAGACCAAATGCTCAAGATCGGCACAGCCCAGACAGACCGCCTCGCGCTCGGCATTGAGCATGATCCACGCGCTTCTGCCCAGCTCAGTTTTGCACTCATCACAGGCCGAATTGCGACCGGAAATGAAAACCGTGATGTCTTTCTTCTTGTCCATACTGGCGGAAGACGGCCTGCTCTTGCTTGCACGTGCCATGTTTGATCCTTTCAATATAGTTCGTAAGGGTTTGATATATCAACCCCTTACGAACTACAGCACACAGACTATCCTTTTAGCCCAGAGAAAGTCACACCGCGAATCATATATTGTTGCCCAACCGCAAAAATGCCAAGAACAGGTAAAATCATGTAGATCGACATCACCATCATCTTGTGCAGGCTGGCAATCTCGCCTTCAAAGCCCTTTTGTGCATTCAGCCCCAGTGCCAAGGTCCAGAGGTCTTGGTTCGACCCTAAGTAAATCAGCGGTGACAGGAAGTCGTTCCAGGCAAACTGGAATGAGAAGATGGCAACGGCGGCCAAGACAGGCTGTGAGTTGGGTATGATAATGCGCCACCAGATACCAAAGTCATTACAGCCATCAATGCGGGCGGCATCGCTCAACTCTTCGGGGATGCTCCGGAAAAATTGACGCAACAGAAAAATATAGAAGGCATCATGACCCAATAGACGCGGAATGGCCAATGGCAAGAAGGTGTTGACCCACCCTAGTCTGTCAAAGATGACAAAGAGAGGAATCAGACGCACGACGCCAGGCAACATCATGGTACTGAGAAGCAGAATGAAGAAGGCGTTGCGCCCCGGAAATGGGACTCTGGCAAAGGCATAGCCTGCCAATGAACAGACCAGTAATCCGCCAAAGATAGAGGCGATGACAATAATCAACGAATTGATGGTATAGCGCAACATGGGTACTTCGATGAAAATCGACACGTAGTTAGACCACATGATGGGGTCGGGGATGAGCCGAATCTCACGCAATGTCACGGTCTCTGCCGTCTTCAACGACGTTGAAAATGTCCACGCCAGTGGGAAGAGCATCACAACTGAGCCTGCGATGAGAAATGGATAGGTTACGAACCAGCGTAATAGTTTGCTTCCAGTTGATTCAATCATAAGTGTTCTTGTTGTAAGTAAGTCAGTAATCAGTAGTCAGTAGTCAGTAATCAGTAGCCAGTAATCAGCAACCGAATATCGACCTACCGAATACCGACTCACCAATTAATTGTCCCCGTAATAGACCCAGCGGTCTGACGAACGCACCGTGATCAAGGTGAAGGCCAGAATAATCAGGAAGAGAATCACCGACATGGCCGAGGCATAGCCCATCTTGAAATAGGAGAAGGCGTTGTTATAGAGATGGATTACATAGAATAGCCCTGCTTGGAGTGGGCCACCCCCAACACCGATGAGGACATAGGCCGAGGCAAAGACTTGGAATCCACCGATGATGCCGATAATCAGGTTGAAGAAGATCACAGGCGTCATCAGCGGCACGGTCACGTTGAGCAGCTTTTGCCAAGCTGATGCCCCGTCAATGTCTGCCGCCTCATAGAGTTCCTGTGGGATACCCTGTAATCCGGCCAAGAAGATGACCATTTGTGCGCCAAAGCCCCACATGCTCATGATGACCATCGACGGCTTGATCCACTCTGGTCGTGTCAGCCAGCGGATGGGGTCGAGGTTGACCGCGATCAGTAGCTGGTTGAGGATGCCATAACGGGCGTTAAAGATACCTGTGAAGATAATGGCCGTTGCCACGATAGGCACAACCGATGGAATGTAGAAGATTGTGCGGAATGTCCCCAACCCGCGGATGCGAGTATTGAGCAGCAGCGCAATCACAAACGCTGTCAGTAGCCGTAGCGGGATGCTCATTGCCAAGTAGGTGATTGTATTCCCCAAGCTCTTGAGATAGAGATCATCCTTGGTGAACATCTCTTCGTAATTTGCCAACCCAATCCAATTGGGCACAGCCAGCCCTACCGAGTAGTCGGTAAAGCTCAGATACAGATTGATGATAAAAGGGATGACATCAAACCACATCACCGAAAAGAGCCAAGGGGCAATAAACAGAAATCCCACCCAATGACGCCGTCGATAGAGAAAGCGCGTCCACGCAGAGATTTCGTTCACAGGCGGTTTATTTGAACCTAAAATTGGTTGTGTTATGGATTGTGACATGTCTTGTCCGTGTGAAGGTGTGGGGTGTGGGGGTGTGGGGATGTGATAGTGTGATAGTGTGATAGTGTGATAGTGCCTCTTGAACACCCATACACCCATACACCCATACACGCATACACCCCCACACCTTCACACCCCTACACAGCTATCCCGCCCAGAATCCGTCCAAAAGCTCCTGGCTC
>JBCCFC010001157.1:0-4315 GCA_039029935.1 Chloroflexota bacterium | reverse complement strand
CTCATGTGCTTGCATTTTTAGTCAATTTTCACTCTTTGAAGAGTATCATCCAACGCTATATGTCTTTTATTATTAGCATTCCGAATAGAAACCCCTTCTGTTTGGACAAAAATAAGGTATTAAATATTGTCGCTCAACTTCTCAATGGTCGAGTTCAGACGCACGAGTTGGTCCACAACACCCTGCGCCTTGTCGCCGCCGCGAATATTGCTCACAAAATCAAAGGCTTGCATCCCCAAACCTGCAAGAGAGATGATGGTGTCTAACATGGTGAAAAGTCCTTCTACTGTATTTCCTGAATTGATTACGTCTGTGATTGCACTCAATGTATATGATACATTAGGGTTCAGAGAAATTCAGTTCTTTAGAGAACGGTGTCATTTGGAATATTAGAAATCAACATATGAATTTTCAATTTCCTCTATCCAGTCCATCAGAAACAGGTTTTCCTGCGCTAATTCAGGGCTTTCCGCAATATAACGCGCCAATTTTGGGTCAATGGGTGGAAACATATTCTGCATTTCTTCAAGTGCAGCCAATCCGATTTTATCGCCCTCTGGTGTACGCGGTGGCTCCAGCGGGATATCATCATACGGAAAATCATCCCAAAGACTCGGCTCACCAGACCAGCCTGGTAACTCCGGTTGCGGTGGAATTTCCTCCTCAGGAAAATCATTCCATGTATATTGTCGCTCCTTATCAACGCCTTCACCATTGTTATTGCCGTCATTGGCATGTTCATTCATCAACGCTAATACGTGCTGTTTTACAGGGGATATCTGTTCAAATGTCAGCTGTTTATCCATGATCCGGCTCCAACTTTATGTAAATAAAATCAGTAATTATCTATAAAGTAGCATTATAACAAATATGGAAAACTTATGCAAGATACACACTGATTGATAATTTGGTTTACTGCTGAACTCGCTTTCAATCATGGTATACGTTCGCAAAGGAATACATCCCATAGACAAAACCAGCCTTATCAGTTGATGCGATTCACACATGAAAATTCGTAAGAGTTCAATAAACAGGGTATACTACTAGGGAATAGTGATTATTTCACTTACACACGTTCAGTGAGCACGCCCCGTGCGGTTCTGATCCAAATGGGTAAGTTATTTAATCGCCATTCCTAGACAATTATTTCTGTAGAATGACCGAAAGTTATCGTTCGGTTTCGGAACCAGTATTTGCTTGAGAACTTTTTATGAACACACAACCACACATCGTCGTCATCGGGGCAGGCATTCTAGGTGCATCCATCGCCTTTCACCTGACCCTACGCGGGGCGCAAGTCACGATGGTCGATGCAGGTAATCCGGGGCAGAAGGCAACCCGTCTTTCGTTTGCATGGATGAATGCCTTTGGTAAAAACCCCTATCACTACTTTGATCTCAACCGCCGTTCGATGGACATGTGGGATCGATTTGTGCGCCGATTAGAGCAGCATCAACCACTACAACATGAATCACTACAAAGTCAACCAGATGTCAGCAACCTTTCGATTGATGTGACGTGGGGTGGGGAACTGCATTGGGCCGTGACCGAGGCGGAGGCCGCACAAATTCGTGAACGGACTCGGCTGATTCAGTCATGGGGCTATTCGGCGCAGTTGTTGGATGCCGCAGCGGTCAAACGACTGGAGCCGAGTTTGGTACTGGATGGGATGCTGACAGCTGTGTATGCGGACAATGAAGGGCATGTGCATACAGGGGATGTCGTACGAGCGTGTCTCAATGCGGTGGAAGCGCGTGGGGCCGAGCTTTGTATGCAGACACCTGTCACTGGATTTGAGATGCACACAGGGAGTGCCGATAGCCAAAAGCCCCTCATTGAGACTGTTCTCGTTGCTGGGCAGGAGATCACCTGTGATATGGTAGTGATTGCGGGTGGCATGGATACACCTGAATTGGCGGAGATGGCTGGCATACACCTGCCGCTTTACCATACTTTTGGAGCCACCATCCTAACCGAACCACTGCCACCGCTCTTTGAGTCAATTGCGCTGTATCACTCGCCCAGAATCCCTCGTCCGGGCGATCCATCGTTCAGTATCAACATACGCCAATTTTCGGATGGTGTTGTCATGGTGCAAGGGTCAAGTTCCAATGATGGACATGGCGACCCGGGAGCAACGGACGATGAGGTGGCACAGATGATGACCGATGCCGCTCACTACATCCCCAAATTGAGCGAGGCCAAAGTACAAACTGTGCAACGGGGGCGCAGACCGATTCCGCAGGATGACTTGCCGATTATTGGGTTCGCCGAGGGGAATTTGGGCGACTCAAACCGTGTCTCTAACCTGTACGTGGCAACCACGCATAGCGGTGTCACGCTTGCCCCCTTGATTGGTGAATTTGCAGCGCTTGAGATGATGGAAGATGTGCGTATTGACCTGCTTCAACCCTATCGGTTATCGCGATTCACCCATGAGCGATCTGGGACGTAAATCAACAAACGCTATATCCAAATACAGCTTGATTTTAGCCTGGTGTCCATACACGAATTTGTAGAGTACGCTTAAAGTCAATACCTCTCTATACGAATGCAAACCAACTATACAATCGTCTTGTATTCCGAAAAAAATTACAGTATAATTATGTCTATACGATATACAATTGACAAAATTGTATCATTATAGTCAAGCATTATACATCTGAATCATTTCAGATTATTGGAACAAAAAAACAAATAATTTATGCCAAATCCAATGAATCCCATGATCATCCAAGGGGACAAAACGGTCCTGTTGGAGGTTGGGAACGAGAACTATGCTCCAGCACGCGATGTGCTGGCCCGCTTTGCCGAACTTGAGAAATCACCAGAATATATCCATACATACCGCATTACACCACTCTCACTCTGGAATGCTGCCGCCTCTGGTCTTGATGCCGATGAGATTTTGGCAGGGCTGGACGAATTTGCCAAATACCCTGTACCGGGCAATGTTGCCCATGATATTACAGACCATATCAGCCGCTATGGGTGTGTCAAGTTGGTCAAAGATGAGGTCAATTACCCCGGTGAGCTACACCTTATCAGCGACGATAAATTCATTATCGTCGAACTCATGCAGCAGAAGCGCTTTACAAAATATGTCATCGAGCAGATTGACTCGACCCGCCTCTCTATGCATCCGGTCATGCGTGGACACATCAAGCAGATATTGGTGCAACTTGGGTTTCCTGCCGAGGACTTGGCGGGTTATGTGAAAGGTGATGCGCTCAAGTTTAGCCTACGTGAGACGACAGTGGGCGGAGAAGATTTTGCGCCACGTCACTATCAACAGGAAGCGGCGGAGATTTTCTACGCGGGCGGGAGCGAGAGCGGTGGTAGCGGAACCATTGTGTTGCCCTGTGGTGCGGGCAAGACGATTGTCGGGATGACCGTGATGGAAAAGGTGCAGACTTCTACGCTGATTTTGGCACCCAACACGGTTGCTGTGCGTCAATGGATCAACGAGATCGTGGACAAGACAACGCTCTCACGCGATGACATTGGCGAATATTCGGGCAAAGTCAAAGAAATCAGGCCCATCACGGTCTGTACCTATCAAGTGTTGACCTATCGTCGGCGGGGTAAAAAGAAGGAAGAAACGGGTGAGGGCTATGAACACTTTGCCCTGTTCACCGCACGTGATTGGGGGCTGATTATTTATGATGAGGTCCATCTCTTGCCTTCCCCTGTTTTCCGCATCACTGCCGAGATTCAGGCGCGGCGTCGGCTTGGGTTGACGGCTACGTTGGTACGCGAGGATGGCATGGAAGGCGATGTCTTTTCACTCATCGGCCCCAAGAAATTTGACGTGCCTTGGAAGGACTTGGAGCGTCAAGGATGGATTGCGACAGCACGCTGCCATGAAGTACGCATTCACCTTGATGAGGGACGACGGGCAGAGTATGCAATGGCTCCACAGCGGTCCAAATATCGCGTCGCGGCCGAGAATCCAGCCAAGTTACCCGTCATCCATCGGCTCTTTGAAAAGCATCGCAAAGACCGCCTCTTGGTCATCGGCATGTATATCGAGCAATTGCAACACATTGCCAGAATGCTCAATGCGCCTATTCTGACGGGCAAAACCAAGATTCGTGACCGCGAAAAGCTCTATGAGCAATTCCGCAATGGTGAAATCAATCAACTGGTCGTCTCCAAAGTTGCCAACTTTAGCATCGATCTGCCCGACGCCAATGTCGCCATTGAGGTCTCTGGGACCTTTGGCAGTCGTCAGGAAGAAGCGCAACGGTTGGGCAGAATTCTGCGCCCTAAGAAGGATGGCTCAATCGCCTATTTTTATTCGCTGGTGACACGG
>JBCCFC010001156.1:0-4325 GCA_039029935.1 Chloroflexota bacterium | reverse complement strand
TATCAGGTTCATGCCCCAAGCTTGAATAGCGAAGATTATTTGAAACGCAATGACCCTGTAGCCGCGGCGTTGACTGTGTTGATGGATTATCCCGAAGAAGAAAGGGCATTGATTAAGAAGCGTATTTTTGATATTATTATGGAGAGTGATCTGGAAGATGGCGATAAGGCGTTTTTGGGCGCGTTTGTCTGCGTGTACCTGCCACAGGAGACGATTACTGTCGATGTAACGGAGGAAATAATGGAACAGATTATAGAATATGAAAAAACTTGGTATGATTTAGCGATAGAAAAAGCTGAAATTTCGACTCTACACAGGACAATCATCAATTTATTAGGCAAGAAGTTTGGAGAAATAACCAATGAACTCATGGAACGGATTAAAAATATACAGGATATAACTATCTTGGATAACCTAGCGGAACAAGTCTTATTCATTGATTCATTAGATAAGTTTACTGTGCCAGAAATGAGTTGATACGTATCTTCTCAATATTGAGGGCATTTAGAAGTCCGGCTTTTATCAAAAATCGGACTTCTTGTCGATGAACAGGAGACGATTACTGTAGATGTAACGGAGGAAATAATGGAACAGATTATAGAATATGAAAAGACTTGGTATGATTTAGCCATAGAGGCAGGTGAGGCAAAAGGTAAAATTTTGACCTTGCAAGATACGGTTATCAATTCTCTACGCAAGAAGTTTGGCGTGATTACAAATGAGCTTATCGAACACATTGAGGCGATTAAAGATTTAACCATATTAGACGAACTGATGACACAAGTCCTGTTTATTGATTCGTCAGACAAGTTTACTGTGCCAGAAATGAGCTGATTTTGATTTTAGAATACAAAGAAGAGTGCTACCAACATGTTTATACCATCAACATGTGACTTCACTGCTCACTGTTGATTTATATACCTACAACTTTTTGTTTTTTGTATACTCACAAAGGAGTATCATCCTATGTCACAACATAGAAAAGCGTTAAGCCGTCGTCAGTTTTTGCGACTGTCGTCAGCCACCGCAGCCACATTGGCGTTGGCCGCCTGTGTCGCACCAGGAGCCGCACCAGCACCAGAGGCCGCATCTGACGCCGCCTCGGATGTTCAGTTGATGGACATCCCACGTGATCAGATGACGACCAACATGACGCCAATGGAAGATGCTGGCACATTCCACCAAATGATTTGGGGTGGTGATGTCAGCCCATCCTATATGGCGGATATGGAAAGTTGGTTTGCCACCTACTATCCAAACATGACCTATGAGGTCTCATTTGCGCCTTGGGGCGACTACTGGACCAAGCTGCCTATTTTGTTGGCGTCTGGTGACCATCCAGACAGCGCGTACACGCACTTTACACGCACCGCTGTCTTTGCCGACAAGGACTGGATGACACCCATCGACGACTTTATCGAGGTGTTGCCACCACCTGACTGGCCGGATGACTATCACTGGTCAGCGGTGGACAACATGGCCTACGATGGTGTTCAATATGGTCTGCCCATTGACTGGGCACCACGCGCCATGCTGGTCAACCGCGACATTATGGAACCCATCATCGGTGAGTGGCCGCCACCAGATGACTGGTCTTGGCT
Source organism: Chloroflexota bacterium (assembly GCA_039029935.1). Lineage (GTDB taxonomy): Bacteria > Chloroflexota > Anaerolineae > Caldilineales > Caldilineaceae. The sequence goes on along the minus strand of JBCCFC010001156.1, from coordinate 2,724 downwards.
GGATGTCCTGCAATACGCCATTCAAGCCACCAAGGAAGTGGATGGTGGTAAGCAGTTTGGCTTGGGGTTGGCGCACTGGCCGATTCGTCAGTGGAACTTGGTCAAAGCATGGGGTGGTCGCTTCTTCAATGACGACATCTCGGCGGGTCAGTTCTTGGACGCAGAGACGATTGAGTGCTTCCAGTGGACCTATGACGCCAAGCACGTGCATCAGGTCACACCGTCCAGCGCGGACCAACAGGTCTTTGGCGGCGACTTTGGTGGCTTCACGTCAGGAACCATTGCTATGTGGGCAACATTGTCAGATGAAGCTCGTCCAGCCTTAGAGGCGGTTGGTGACAAATTCACGATGGGCATCGCTCCTGAACCAGTGGGACCAGATGGTGTCAGTCGCTTTGGTTTTGAGGGCAATGTTGGTTGGTTTGTGCCAAAAGAGAGCAAGTGGCCTGCCATCTCCTATGAATTGATGCGCTGGCGTTTGACTGACGACGACCAGGCGCGCTTTATGGCAACCAGTGGTTTTGGTGGCTTCCCAGGACGCAAGTCTTCGGGTAAGTGGAACGTTCAACAGATTGAAGAGTCGCTGCCAAACTACGGTCATGCAGCATGGGAAATCGGCCAGGAAAATGAAGCCCACTTCCCACTCTTCCCAGAAGGTCTGGAATGGGATGCGCTTTACACCAAGTGGATGGACCCCGTACTCTCTGAGGGTGATCCTGGTGTTGAGGCCGCGTTGGAAGGTCTGCAAGCCGATACGGATAAATTGTTGGCTGGCGAAGCGTAGGTTGGTAACCGGTGGGTTGGTAATCGGTAGGCCGGTATTCGGTGACTTATAAATCGAACACTGACCTACCCACCTACTGACCTACCAAACACCGAATGATAGAACGTAAAGATAAAATGGCACATAAACTGCGCAACAGACTATCTATCTCTACCACATATATCCTGTTATTTCTCGGTATTTTTCTGCTAACAGCCTGCGGTGGTGGCTCTGGTCCTCCCCCACCTGTTTTGGCCGAGAATGCAGATGTTGGGGCAAGTATCCAATCGGATAGTTGGGCGATTACACTCTTGGATCAGCCCGCCAAAGATCACATGATCGGCGACGAAGATGGCAGTGCCGCAATGGTTTCTGAGCGCGAACAGGCATCACGTACTGCTGATGGTGTGTGGGTGATTGTGCCTATTCAACTGACCAACACCAGTGGTGAAGAGGCCATGCTCACCCAAAAAACGATCCAGATTGAGGATGACCAAGGACGCACGTATGCCATTGGCGACCGTTTGGTCCATCATGCACAAGTATGGGTATCCGAGAGTGACCGCTGGGGGGATCGTGAAAATCAGCTTGTCCAAAATGTGCAGGATGCAGGTGTTGAGCGTGAAGGCCCGGCCATTTTTGATGTGGCTGAGGACGCAACAGGGTTGCGGTTGATTTTGAAAGATGCCGAGGGAGCAATCGCTCTGGGTTTTGAATAGCGGGTTTTGAGTAGCAGGTTTTGATTAACGGGGTCTGAGTCGAGTTTTATGATAAAAAAAGCATTCATTCTATTTTTGCTCTGTCTGATGTCTACCCTCCTGTTGGCGTGCGGTGGTGGCGGTGAGAGTGAGCCAGAAATTGAGACAGCAGAAGGGGCTGACATCAATGCCACACTGGCCTCCGCAGAGTGGGAAGTCAAGTTGGTTGATGCGCCCTTCAAAACCAAAGCCGTTGGCAGTGGGGCAGAAGTGACCGGACGCAGTGGCGAGTTTGGGGATATCGGAACCCACGAAGCCGAGGGCATGTGGTTGATTCTGCCCGTTGAACTCTCCAACAAGGCCGATGAGATGTTGATGTTGGGCGGCAAGCTCTTCAAAGTTGTTGATGGTGTAGGCAATGAATACGCAATGGCTCCACGCCCGATTCATGCGTCAGCCATTTGGCATGGCGACCGTTGGGGCGAAAAAGAGAATCAGTTGCCTGCCAACCCGATTGATGTTGGTTTGACACATCCTGGCCCACTCGTATTCGAGGTTCCGTCCGATGCCACAGGGCTTCAGCTCATTATGGATGGCGTCGATGGCTCGATTAGATTAGGTTTCTAACTCAGAGTCTTCGCCAAACGGTGGAGAAAATTTGTTGTAGGCACCCAGTGGGTTCCCGACCCTTGCGGTCGCCTATATGTACATGACACGACATGGGCGACCGCAAGGGTACGCCCCTACAAATCCACTAAAGGACGAAGAGCCTTAATTCAATATTATATTAAAGGGGAAAACATATGAACCATGTACGAAGTCGTTTGTATACGTTGATTGCGATGCTGATTTTGGCATCAATGGTCTTCTCTGCCTGTGCTGCGCCTGCTGCGCCATCGGCAGGTGACACGGCTGGGGATGCTGCCGACACATCTATGGACGGCGGCGATAGTGATGATGGTGCTGTCGCGCGTGAAGACATCGTCATTTTTGACATCAGCAGTGGCCGTGTCGGTGCACCAGAAATCTGGAATCCTTATATACCGGGGCATCGCCGTGATGCCGGTATGCACCAACTATTGATAGAGCCTCTCTTTATGAGCCATCTGCTCACAGGTGAAATCGAGCCTTGGTTGGGCGAGAGCATGACACCCAATGAGACATTGGATGTCTGGACGCTCAAGATTCAGGAAGGGGCGAAATGGAGCGATGGTGAGGCTTTTAATGCCGATGATGTCGTCTTCTCTGTGAATTTGGTGCTGG
>JBCCFC010001155.1:0-4341 GCA_039029935.1 Chloroflexota bacterium | reverse complement strand
CAATGCTGTTTGGCGCATGTACACATCCAGGCTGCCTTACCATTCTACGGAGGACGCGCGTGCGGGCCTATATTCGTGGCTTTCCTCCGTGCCTGCTAGTGCCGTGCGAGCCAGCTTGCTCATGGCAACCTTCGGCAAACTCGTGCGGTATTTCCGGAACGCTAAGACAAAGAAGGCAGACAGCGACAGCGATGCCATTTGGTCTGTCATCTCGCCAGCAGAACGCTTGGCTCTACGAAGGTGGCGGTTTGCAGATGTTGCAGGACTTCTACGCCGAGAAATTTGGCGTGATTCAGTTCCCAGCGGGCAACACGGGTGTCCAGATGGGTGGCTGGTTCAACAAAGAGATCAACTCTATGGCCGACATGGAAGGGCTTAAGATGCGTATTCCTGGCTTGGGCGGTAAAGTCATGGATCGCTTAGGTGTCACCGTTCAGGTTATCCCTGGTGGTGAAATTTTCCAAGCATTGCAGACAGGTGCGATTGACGCCGCCGAGTGGGTGGGTCCATATGATGATGAGAAGTTGGGCTTCCATAAAGCCGCCAGCTTCTACTACTTCCCAGGCTGGTGGGAACCAGGTCCATCACTGGAAGTTCAGATCAACTTGCAGGAGTGGAACAACCTGCCAGAAGAGTATCAGGAAATCATCAAGAGTGCATCGTTTGAGGCCAACTCAACCATGATGGCGCGCTACGATGCCAAGAATCCTGCGGCTCTGGATACATTGATTAATGACAGTGACATCACATTGTTGCCATTCCCAGATGACGTTATGCAGGCATCTGAGGAAGCGGCCTTTGAAATGTATGATGAGTTCTCACAAGACGATGCCGACTTTGCGTCCATCTTCAAAGAGTGGAGCGCATTCCGTGATAGCATCCAACGCTGGCATGGCTTGGCGGAGACTGGCTATTTGAACTATGGTGCGTCTCGCTAGATGACCAGTATTCAGTAGGTCGGTAGTCGATGGGTCGGGATTCAGCAACTGACTCATTGCCCCTTTAAATTGGATACTACAAAAAGAGAGGTTATGTTAGTTTCATCTAACACAACCTCTCTTTTTGTTTTGGATATTGAGGTTATTTTCTCAAACTGTATTAAAGTGAATACGCTTATGTAATCACCCCTTCTTTCGCCAACCCTTCCACAATCACGTTTACATGCACACCTTGGTTTCGATAGCGATTGACCTTGGCGTTGGGTTCAGGAACATTCCCGCTGTGATGGACGGCGATGACTTGCCATTGGTTGTTAAATACGGGCGAGCCGGATGATCCTTCTAGTGTATCGGTGAGGTATTGGATGCGTCGCTCACTGACGCTCATCACGACGTTGTGGTGGAGTCCAATCTGTTTCTGTCCACCACTGGGGTGCTGGATGATGGTGGCGCGGTTGCCCACTTTGGGATACACGGGTAACAGCGAGATGTTGCCCCATTGTTCGATGGGCTTGCCTTCTTCTTCGCTTGTGGTGTTGACTTTGACGGCTGTCCAGTCATCCCCTCCCTGCTTGGGCGAGGTGATAAACCCATCGTTGGGAGCAAAGCGGTAGGTACTGATGGGTGCATTGAGGCCGTCATCCATTTGTTGATAGTTAAACTGAACAGACGCGTCCGCAGCGGTGGCAACATTGGGCAGTACATGGTGATTGGTGATCAGCCAATTGTCGGCCAACAGGAACCCCGTACCATTGCCACCATGAGGCATTACAACGCGACCCACAGAGCGCGCATATTTTACACCCTGCTCCAAATAATTGATGGGCAACATGGTGTTCTCTTGACCCAGTATTGCTTCCAATTGACCTTGATCGGTGGTGCCTTGCCATTCATGTTGCTTAAGTGTGGGTGGCGTTTTAAGTTGCGCCAATTCTCCTCCAGCCGCCATCTGTAAGCCTTGTATATTTGGGTATGCGTTGTAGGCGATGTCAATGATGTTGCCAACGCGTTGTTGATGATTGGCCTCTTCGAGTATACTCTGCCATGTAATATCGGCTTGGTCGCTCAAACGCAGCCGAATCGGGTTGATTCCGGCTTCAACCGCAACCCTGCGCGCATCAGTCTTGTCCCAATAGAGACCTGCAAGGATATTACGCAGGTCTGTTAAGTGTTTATTCCAGTTCATTTCGGGCTACCTTTATAGTTAATAATTAATAGTGAATAGTGAATAGTTAACAGCGAATAGTGAATAGTTGATAGTGAATAATTAATACCATCACACCCACACACTATCACACCCACACACTATCACACTATCACACTATCACACCTCTTCCGCCGGAATCGGAATGCCCAATCGCATTCGTAGATGATTCATCTTTCTCTCCTCATGGATCAATTTTTTCATCAGATTATGCGGCTCTTCGCCTAGACCATGCGTCACTCTTTGGGTCATCAAGACGCGATAGTTTCGTTTGTGTTCTGCCAACAACGTGCGCAGAAATGCTTCTTCTTCGGCGTCAGCGGGTGGTCGGATAATTTCTGTACTTGTTGTACTGCTTTGGTCAGCGGTCGGTGTCGATTTCGTCTGTAGATTTTGTAGCCCTGCAACAATGTCCTCACGATGGCTGAAGTCGTCTTTCACGACCGCAATAATTGGATCAATTTTGGCTTGATTCTTTGCAGCATCAAGAATAGACTGCCACAAGGTGGCAGGGGCAGCATCAAAGTGAATGTGTGCGATGTCAATGCCGCTATCAATGGCTAAAATACGTACTGCGTCTTTGTCTGAATAGAGAGTTGCCAGTTCACTCCGGAGTGTACGAAGATTCATTGTCATAATTATACCTTTATTTATCTATAGTTGTATTCCTATTTTTTCATAAATCCATTCACGGCACAAATCCACTCGGATATACACCCCACCATCACCACAGATGGCTTTGGCGTTCTGTGCGCCCCGTGAGGTTGCGCCAAGCAAAAAGTATTGGTTGTCGTGGTGGATATAGAGTGGGCCACCGCTATCGCCGCTACAGGTGTCACGCATTAACCCCAGATGTCCTGCGACCAGTTCTCGGCCTCGTTTACACCCATATTGGTTTACCTCATCGTCCGTCACACACCCAAATGAGCGGATTGGCACATCGGCATGGCGTTTGATACCATATCCTTTATCTCCTGTCGGGTTGACGTGTCCAAATCCGGCAACGGTTCCCACAAATTCAGGTTTTCTTGTCTGTGCATTCATCTGCCCCACCAACGTTTCCGGTGCAATCTTTCGTGGTTCAATCGTTGATCGCTGGGTTAGGCGCAGGAGCATGACATCAAGATTTTGGTGGAGATGATACTCCTTGACCGTCAACACTTCGCCGCCCTCAAGGTCATTCACGTCGCACCCACCGACAAATACATGGGTTGCTTTATAACAATGTTTGGCGGTGAGTACCCATTCTTGGTCAATCAATGTCCCACTACAAGACCAACGAATTGGCTTGTCGGGAGATGAGCGACGCCCGACTGCACAGCAATCTTGAAATTGGTCGGTCGTTTGACCACCAATAATTTCTGGAAACCCAAGGGTCATGGGTGGAATATAGGCTTGTGAGGCGGGTTCAGGTTCGATGGGCAACCCCGTGAGTAAATCAATTTCTAGTTCAGGTTCGTGCATGGTTTGGTTCATGGTAATTCTCTTTCATGGCTACAACAGGCAGGATGCCTGTGTTATGATACGTGTTATGATAAGTTCATCTTAAATCCTTCATGGGTTGCGGCAAACCCCATCTGCCCATAAAATCGGATAGCATCGGGACGGCGTTTATCGGATGTCAGCTACACGAGCTTGCACCCACGTGCCTTGGTCCTTGCAATCGCCCACGCAAAGAACTCGGTCCCCAGTCCCTTGCCGCGAAAATCACGGTGGATGCGTACCCCTTCGATTTGACAACGCCACGTACCCATATGGGTGAGATAGGGGTTACTCTTCATGCACAACGATGACCAGTTCGTTATTGGGGTCGGCCTCAATCGCTGCGAAGGTATGGTAACCAGTCGCCCGGAATATACAGTTTTATACAGTATTGTAGAATAGAGTTCATGCAGGAATTCTTTGCCAAAAAATCGTTCGACAATGCTGTAACAATTGGCAATCTGTGGTCTTGGCAGAAGGTGGCTCACCTTTGACTCTCTGAAAAGCCAAACGGCCATTGCTGTAAATCGAATTGACCTGCTTGACCCATTTCTGCTTGACACGCACAATATCCCCTTTGCGAAAGCCATCCACTTCAGTATTGACTTGATAACGAACTCGACCTTTCCCCTTGCGTGGGAGATCGTGATACTGTCTTCGGGTTTGTCTGGGTCGAAACTGAACTTTGTAAAAATTGTCGCGAGAAGGCTTGACAAT
>JBCCFC010001154.1:0-4353 GCA_039029935.1 Chloroflexota bacterium | reverse complement strand
GTAAAATCCTATGCTCATCAGATGTACGACTTTTGTTAAATGTCGAACTTCTCTACAAATACCCTATTTTCCGTGAAATTTGTTGCCCGTACTCTATCAGCACAGCCGACGTTGCCACCAATTTTTCAGAGGAAAACCGCGAGCTTGACCCACCAATGCAGAGTGCAGCCTGCACCTCGCCATAATGATTAAAGATGGGCGCAGCGATAGCGGTTAAACCCAATTCCAACTCGTTGATGGTCGTCGCATATCCTTGCTTGCGTATCTCTGCGAGTGTTTCATCCAAGACCTCGGTTGTTGTGATGGTATGCTCTGTATACGATGCCAACGGGGTTAGCTGCAACTGTGCCAATCGCTTAGGTGACTGATAGGCAAGCAGCACCTTGCCCGTCGATGTTGTATGTGCAGGAAACCGTGCGCCGATATATTGCGAAAGCCCCAATACCCGCTGCGCCAACTGTTCCTCAATCACCATCGACGTAGGTCGCTGCTCATCATCGATCCACAAAATGTCGATTGTCACCGATTCGCCTGTACGCTGCACCAATTCACGCAGCAGCGGTTGGGCCACCGCGCGCAGTTGATTGGTGCGGATGGCCCGTCCACCCAGTGCAATCAACCCAGGCCCCAGCATGTAATCGCCTGTCTCCGTTTTGCGCACAATCTGTTCGGCCTCCAGCGCAGAGAGTAGCCGAAAGACGGTGGTGCGTTTGAGTCCACTGGCGTTGATCAAATCGGGCAATGACCAGACGGGCTGTTCATCGGTAAAGAGGTTGACGAGGGCAAAGGCGCGGGCAATCGTTTGTGTTCCGGCATATTTTTCTGTTGTCATATGTATTGTTGAAGTGAAAAGTGACCATTATTTGGATTTGAATTCCATATAATGGTTAGCAAGGATAGCATGGAGGAAGGGGAACTGTCAACTAGCGTTTGTGCATTTCAGCGCAGTTTCTGAAAGACGAGAGACTAAAGCAGAAGGTATACAATGTCTGAATTGCTGTCATGATAGACATTCGCGGTCATACCGCTTCTATGATATAACTTGAACTCAAAGAATTTCTATAGATATTCAATACTATAAAATTCAACAAGTTTTTTGTTGGGATTATAATTCCGAATATAGACATCAAAATTCACGAAATACATCGCTAACGATATTTATATGGAAACACGGGTATTACACTGTGCTATTGAACAGATTACAGACTTGCGCCCCAGCTTATACCTTGAACCTCATAGTATTGCGTGTGTATCTGTACTGAGTCAATATTCAACATCACCAGCCAGATTTGATGTTGATTGTTCTAATATTGTCTCTTCATGGGTTCAACAGGATACAAAACTCCAACTAGAGATTGTGTGGTCCGAGGAAACGGCTGGTAAAGCGGAACGACTTCGGTTAACCATGCAGTCGAATCAGTTAGTTGAGTTGGCATCGGTTGCGTTGGCGTCAATTCTAACGTATCATGTAGTCAATCTTGGTCAGTTAGATGTCATGAATTACGGCGGACGTGCCGATTATCGGTCGTTAGATATCCCCGTTGTCCTTGAAATCAGTGGCACAGAGACAATATCAAAATTGGCACAACGCCATAGAGAAAAGATTGCGCAGGCATTGCAAAATCCGCGTTCATTAGATGCTTATGTTGTCGTTTGTGGCTTTTGCCAAGAGGGTCATCGTATTCGATTTTCCTATCATCAACAGGAAAAAGAAATAGAGGAGTGACACAATATATGAATGAAAGTAATGTAACCGCATACACACCAGCGCTCAAAGACCTGATGCGTAAAAAATCCTATCTTCTTTCAAAGGCACAGACATTATTTGAGATTGGCATGGCTGAAACGGCGCAACCTATTTTTTTATCAGCCGCCGCTTATGAAGAACAAATTGCTGTCTTGCTCGATACTGAAAAGAAAGATTTAGAAGCCGCTATGCATCGCATTAGTGCTGCTTCCTGTTATAAAAAGGCAGGACATCTGGGACGTGCCATCAGCTTCTATCGTGCAGCCCTTTCTGGGCCACTCAACCAAGACACACGGTTAGATGTTTTAAATATGATTGATGACTGCCTAGAACAATTTGCCCAACAGCCATCGCTGAATACCATATTCCCAATGATGATAGAGACGACAGTGACGGCGTGAGATGACAAATCATATCATTTTGCGCCGCGTCTATGCCATGCCCAACTGTTCACCTATCAAGCCAAAATCATCTTCATAAATACAACAGAGTCAATTAACCATTTCGAAACAACATGAATCACGGTAAAATCACCGTTGGCAACGTCTCCAACAGCGAGCAGGTTGTCATTGGCACAAACATCTACATCAACCACGACGGCCCTGAGCCATTGGACGCAGAAGCCACACAGCAAATTGAAGACCGCTACCGCCAGCAGATCGTCAAATATTACAACCAGCTCACGTTGACGGGCTTGCCGGAGCGCGAGAGTAACCTCCACAAAGTGACGCTCGACAAGGTGTTTGTCAAGCTAAACACCGAGATTGCACAGGCGGGACGACTCGATAACGATGCCCAGCGCGAACGGATGCGACTGGAGCAGGAACTCTATACGCTAGAACAGTCGGGGCGCGGGGAGAGGAATGCGCGGGCGCAGGAGTTACAGGCGCGTTTATTTCGGCTGGAACAGAAAGCGCGCAAACCGCAAACGGTGACATTATCGGTGGCCGATGCACTGCACAAGTACCGTCATCTGGTCATCGTCGGTGGGCCGGGCAGTGGCAAAACCACGCTCTCACGCTGGCTCTCACTGGTCTTTGCGCAGGGCGAGCAGGACCATCCTGATGCATTGGGACCACAGTTTACGCAGCAACGTCTGCCCATTTTGCTTGAACTCCGTCGCTTTGCCAGCTATTTTGAGCAGGAGGTCAAGAACCCGACAACGCCTGACCTTGCCACCGTTATCGCCAACTTTATCAGCCAACACGCCTACTATCCCGACACACCCGTCGAGTTTGTACTGAACGCCCTCTACGCAGGTCGCTGCTTTGTTGTACTCGATGGCGTTGATGAAATCGCTGATTTGGGCGCACGGCAGGAGTTGACTGATGCCATCAGCGCGTTTATGCACCACCCCGATGGCAACTACCGTGAGAATTTGGTCCTTGTCACCTCGCGACCCCATGGCTTTCGAGATGTTGGCTTGGGGTCATCCTTTCAACGCTGCAAGGTCAAACCCTTTAGCAAGGAGGATGTCGCCCAGTTTATCACCCACTGGTATGCCACAGCCTATGGTGACAACGACCCTGAGTTTGCCGAGGAAGCACAGACGCTGATTGAGGCCATTAGCGACAACTCACGTGTCACTGAACTTGCCACCAACCCACTGCTCTGCACCATCATCGCCATTGTCTATCGCAACAATCGTGTGCTGCCCAACCGCCGTGTTGAACTCTATCTCAAATGCTGCGAGGCCCTGCTTGACACATGGGAGCGCAATAAAAATATCAAAGAATCGGGCTTAATCGGCAACTATGACTGGCAGACCAAGCTTGAATTGCTGGCGCCATTGGCCTATTGGCTGCACAGCGAGCATGAACGCGTGGCCGCGCCCGAAGAGGCGTTTGTGGCGCAACTGGCACATACGTTGACCGAGCGCGGCTTGACACAGGCCAGCACCGCCACGCAAGAGTCGCGCCGTTTTATTGAAGTCATCCGCGACCGTAGTGGTATCTTACAAGGGCGTGGCGATGGGTCGTTGGAGTTTGCCCACCGTACATTTCAGGAATATTTGGCAGCGCGGCATATCGCTGTGCATAAATATCCCGATTACATTGATATGGTTATGCCTCACTTGCATGACCAGTGGTGGAGCGAAGTTCACTTGCTAGTTATTGGGTATTTAGGAGCAGGAAGAGAGAATTCTGATAAAACTGAACGTCTGTTGATAACAATGCTTGCTCAGTCTGGGCATCCACTTCCATTCCTAAAGCATATTCCAATGAATTGGGAAAAACTAGATTTTTCAGAATTTTGTTATCGTCGCTTTCAACAACTTTATCTCCATAACAAAAAATCATTCTTTAAACCTATTCGCATTTATCTCTGGCAAAGACCCCTCTATATAACTCATCATATAAGAATACAATATTGGTTGATGCGGCAATCTATTGGTGCACGATTGCATAAACTTCAACTACAAAAAAGACTATCTTGGAGTCTTCAACGTGAATTTGAATTAGTTTTATTGGGCTATCGGAGCTGCGGCCCATTAGCGTCTCTTGACCGAGTTCACTCATTATTACAACTTCATGCTGAAATACTGTTAAAAGAATTTTTGTTTGATCCAGGTCGAGAAGATACAACCAAAATCTTGAATCTTGCAG
>JBCCFC010001153.1:0-4355 GCA_039029935.1 Chloroflexota bacterium | reverse complement strand
TCGATGTGGTCAACGGACGTCTATCGTCGCAAGTGTTCGCGGAAGAGTTGGCGCCATTGCTGACGCCGGCGAGTCTGCCGGCCGAACACGAACTCATTCAGGCCACGCCTACGGTCATTCGTCTCACGCACTCTTTTCGTGACGATCAACGTCGCGCCTTGGAGCGATGCGTCCGAATCATGTCTCGCGGTATGGCTGAGTTTCAGCAAAATGCCTCGTTGGACGGTTTGCAAGACCAGGCAGAACTAGACCGGTATTGCTACCACGTGGCCGGCGTAGTGGGTGAGATGTTGACGGACTTATTCTGCGACTACTCGCCGACCATCGAAGCGCGACACAGCTATCCCGCCCAGAATCCGTCCAAAAGCTCCTGGCTCTTCTCTGCCGCAGTATTCAACGCTTCTTCAGCCGTCTTTTGTCCAAAGAACGCTTGCTCCAGTTCGGCACTGATCACGTCGTTGATCTGTGTCTGGACTGGTGTCACAGGAATACTGATGTCCGAATCCAGTGACTTGAGGACGACGTCCCAGGCTGGGTTGGCGTCAAAGTAGGCTGGATTGTTGTTGCATTCGATGACTGCGGATGGGCGACTTTGGTTGAAGAGGAACAGACAACCACCATCTGCATGTGTACCAAAGAATTCCAAATATTGATAGGCCGCATCCTGAATCTCTTGTGGCGAGTTCTTTGGAATCACATAGCCCCATGAACCGGAAAGCCCTGCTGCACCCGCATGGGTCGCATCTGGATTGTCACCGTTGTATGGACGTTGCGCACAACCCCAGTTGTCGGTAGATTCCCACATCTCTGGGTCCGTGGCCGACATGTGACCAAAGAACCATGTGCCTGTAAAGACCGTGGCTGAGTTCTCGTTATAGAATGGATGATCCGCACTGGTATGTGATGTGCCTGCGTAGAATTCGCTGGAGTTCTCAATACCACCATTGATGTCATTCTGGAAGTTGAGCATCCACTCAAGTGTCTGGATACCTTCAGCACTGTTAAAGGCGATGGTCTTGGCGTCATCCGCAATCAGACGACCATTGTTGGTGTGTAGCCATTCCACAAAATTGTTGACGTTGGCACTCATACCCGTGAAGTCAACGGTCAGACCCAAGTCATCCTTGACAGTGATGGCTCTGGCCGCATCTTCCATCTCCTGCCAGGTGGTCACTGTTGCCTCTGGGTCCAGTCCAGCGTCAGCAAACACTTGTTTGTTCCAGTAATATTGTCCAGAGATACCACCACCTGTTGGCAGTGGGAAGCTGTACAGTTGCCCTTCCCACCGTTGGTTGTTGATTTCGGCTGCATAGAAAATTGCATCCGGATCGATGCCAGACGTGGCAACATAGTCATCAATCGGGATAATCAAATCTTCGTTGACATACTGATACGTCTCAATACGCTGCGTCATGATCAACGCTGGTGGTGTACTGCTGGCAATGGCGGTGGCGGCGCGCTCAACACGACCATCCCACGGCTGCACCGAATTCACTACTTCGACCTCATCCTGCATTTCATGGAAGTTGGCGATGACCTCATCCATTAACGCCTCACGATGCGACCCCCACCAGTTCATAAAATCAATCTGGATGCGCTCACCCTCTGGTGCTGCGGCCTCAGACCCACTCTCGGCTGGTGCGGATGATGGCGCAGCGGCCGGCGCACAGGCCACCAAAACAGCACCCGCAGTCGCCAGACCACTGAGTTGCAAGAAGGTGCGGCGTGATAGTGTACGTTCGTTCATTTGAATTCCCCCTGATATAGTATTGTACATGGCATGAATTGAACCGCGTTTGTTGGCTCAATTTTTGCTAAACACAGAAGTTTGCCAATTGTCGTAAGATTCTATCCCAATTCCGTATCGTTGTCAATGTGTGATAACCTAGCTGACCTACTGTGGTTCTTCTTGAAATACGGTGATGCCCATATCGAGAAATTTCCCGCGCTCATCAGGATTTGTGGTTACTGCCATGCCCAGGCGAATGCCTGTCCCTGCCAGTTGCTCGGCCACATTTTGCATACAGGCGTCCACTGTTTGCAGTGGATAGTTGGGGTGCGCTTCCAGATTAAAGCGCAAATCGTTGGGGCCAAAAGCAACATAATCGACACCGGGTCTGGCAAGCGCACGCGCATTGCTGATGGCCTCGATGGATTCAAACTGAATTGCCAGCACTACATGGTCATTCCACCAGGCTGCATATTCGAGTCGCTCCGCTTTGCCATTCCAAGTGCGCAATCCATAGCGCGCATTGCCACCCCAACTGCGACGACCGAATTGTGGATAATAGGCGTAGTCAACCGCCTCGACGACTGACGATTCTTCCATGACTTCGGGAACCAGAATGCCCGACAGCCCAAAATCGAGATAACGGCCAATCAGATAGGTGTTGCGTGTATGCGGAATGCGAAACTGGACAGGATAGCCCAAATCCTCCGCAGTGGCGCAGAAGATGGCGATGGCGTTATCGGTAAAGGCACTGTGCTGGCCGTCTACATAGATAAAGTCGTAGGACCCTTTGCCAAGTGCGTCCTCTAGTTGCGCTCGGTCTGTCTCAATGGCAACACGTAACGAGACGACAACCTCGCCGTCTTTGATTTTTTGTTTGAGTGACGTAGTTTGTTCCATGATAGTTTTCTCCTTATTTAATCAAATGCCGATAGAATTTCCTCTTCAAATTGGTGATAGGTTTCGATATTGTCTGTCAGCAGCCCGCCAAACATAATCTCGTCTACGCCAGCCTCGACAAACTCACCAATGCGTTCAATCACATAATCCTTGGGACCCGCCAACGTCCCTTCGCCCAAACTACGTGCCGCAATGAATCGCGCCGCAGCCTCGGCATCATCTGTCACCATGACGGGCATCAAAATGGTGCGTTTGATTTCTGTTGGATCACGCCCCACCTTTTCACAGTGTCGTTCTAGCACACCCACTTTGTGATAATAATAGTCCAAGGTCATCGGTCCCCGCGCCCAGCCATCCAAGTTGAAGATATCGCCATACATTGCCAGTGTGCGCAGTGTCCGTCGCTCACCCGTACCGCCGACCAGAATCGGAATATGGGGCGTCTGAAAGCTGCCAGGCGAGAGTTGGGCTTGATCTAATTGATAGTATTGCCCATCAAAATCGACAGGACCATCGGCAGTGAGGAGCGCACGAAGTAAGGCACAGGCTTCCTCCAAACGGTCAGACCGTTCACGCAGTTCGGGGAAACGCCAGCCAAACGCTTCATGTTCACGTTGGAACCACGCCGCCCCAATGCTCAGTGTAAAACGACCATGCGAAATCTGGTCTACCGTCGTTGCCATCTTTGCGACCAGTGCCGGATTGCGATAGGTATTGCCCAGCACAAGATGCCCCAACCGCATTCGTTGGGTGATGCCCGCTGCTGCTGCAATCAGCGAAAAGCCCTCATGGGCAGCCAAATGCTCCTCCTCGCTCCGCACCAATGCCCCCGATGGCGGCAGATAATGGTCCGCAAACCACAGGCTACCCCAACGAGGAGCAGCCTCCATTGTATCGATCACTTGCCGAATATTGCCCCACGTTGTTCGATAACAACTCACTTGCGCGCCAAATTGCATAAGCTATCCTCCTTTCTGTCCACTATTTTGTGTTTATGACGAGGTCCGGTGGCCCCGATAGTTAGACCATAGTATATCAAGCGAGATAGATGCGCTGCAAATGAGTTCAAAAGACCAATGGGCTGGTTGAAATCGTATCATATGCGCTCGTACCCACCAACGATTAGACCGTTTGTACTGTTCTTGACTCGTCAAACGAACTAAGATATAATCAACAAGATGGACAAGTAAGTTGATTGTTATCAAGTAACACGGGCTTCCAGCCCATTGCGGACAGGATGTCCGCGTTACGTTTTATACTTTCCTATCTAATAAAGGTAATTGGATATGACAACAGAGACATTCATACCAACCAAATCGTTGAGCGGTATGACCAAACCGCACGTTTTAGAACCCGCCACGCCAAAAAAGGAACGAAAGCGTTTGCCTTTTTATCAGCTACCCAACCCTTCACCAAATGGACAGTACCGACAGGATGTTGATTTGACGGCATTGTATGGACCCAATGACCGATGGCCGCGTACCATCGCTGAAGCAAACAAACGGTGGCCGGGGATTTATACAGCAAAAAATGCGGCCACACTCTTAGCCCATGAGCCGATTGAACTGCACAATGGCTGGCCCGTTTGGCAGGTAAATAAGATAAAAAGCAATCGCTGGCCAAAGAATATTGTCGAGGCTTACGAACGACCTCATGGTCCTTATACCATTGAAAATATCGAAACAATCATAGAAGACGAGTCGATTGAACTCTTTCATGGATGGTT
>JBCCFC010001152.1:0-4358 GCA_039029935.1 Chloroflexota bacterium | reverse complement strand
TTTCAACTTTCAACCCTTCAACCCATCTACTGACTCACCTTCAACACTTGTCCTACATAAATAAGATTTGGATCCGCAATGTTATTTAGTTCGATTAGCGTATACAAGTCCGTGCCATATTTAAGGGCGATTGCGCTCAAGCTATCGCCTGACTGCACTGTATGCGTTCGAGCAGAGCTGGCTGCTGGTTCTGATATCGGTGCAGGTGTCGGTGCTGGTGTTGGCGTCGGTGGCACTGGGATAGGCTGGGCGGGTGCTTGTGTTGGTACAGCAGTTGGTGCTTGCGTTGGTACAGCAGTCGGTACTTGTGTTGGTACTTGTGTTGGCACAGCAGTTGGTACTTGTGTTGGCACAGCCGTGGGTGGTGCTGCTGGCTGTTGCGCTTGACACTGATTGCCGGGCAATTGGAACTTTTGTCCAACATGAATGACATTGGGGTTGTCAATGCTATTGGCCTGTACAATTGCATTAACACTTGTACCATAACGAGCCGCGATCTTACCCAGCGTATCGCCAGATTGAACGATATAGGTACAGGCGGCTGTCACTGGTCCACCTGTGCCTGCGGATTGGCTGGCAGGTTGACTAGCTGGCTGGCTGACTGGCTGACTAGCTGGCTGGCTGACCGGAACTGACACCGCATAACGATGGACACGACAGGCACTCAATGAGATACCATCGATGTTCAGAATCATCGTTTCGTTCACGCCTGCCGAACGTTTCCATGCACGGATGAACCACACAAGTTGGTTGGCCTGTGGCTGGAAGCGTGTGGTATAGCGGTTGGCAGGACCTGTTGCATTCAACGGATAGATTGCGCCCACATTCACCGTTTGCCAATTATTGACGTTACGTAAATCTTGATCCGCATTGAGGTTATAGCCCCATTCGGCCGTAAATCGTTGCGGGTCGCTGGTATTGCCATCACCACGCACAAGCCCTTGGATGGTCAACTCATAGATTGTGCCAATTTGCAGCCCAGTTACATCTTGATAGACACCGGCTAGACGATTGGGCAATGGCGAGGCAATGCCTTTGGTATCAATAGAAATTAACTGTCCAAAGTTGCCATCACCAACATAGTTGGGGTTGTTTTCAAAATCCAGACGATAATTGCCGCCTGGACTCACATTAGAACCTGGCCCTGTGGTAAACGCCCCCCAACTTTCGGCTACATGTCCGATAGAAATGGGGATATAGGATGCCTCAAAACTGCCATTGGTGATGAGGTTGGGCCCATCACACAGTGTCTCTTCGCGTATTTCAGTGCGGGTTGTGGGCGCAGGTTGGCTAGGTGCTGGTTGACTGGGTGGCGCGGTAGGTTGCGGAGCAGGTTGGCTGGGCGCAGGTTGGCTAGGCGCAGGTTGGCTGGGCGCAGGTTGGCTGGAGGCAGGTTGGCTAGGGGCAGGTTGGCTGGGGGTAGGTGCCGTTGGTTGCGCAACTGGCTGGCTGGGCGCAGGTTGAACAGGTGCAGGCTGAACGGGCGAGCCATCGCTGGTGACACCCGACTGGCTGCCATCCTGACCACCATCCTGGCCGCGTGGCTGGGCATCGGGCTGTGGACCCGTCAACGAGATGCCATCCAGATAAACGGCCAATGATTGGTTTGCCATGCCCCACTTTTTCCAGACACGGATGTAAACCGTCACATGATCTGAAGTCGGGGTAAATCTGGTTGTGTAGCCACTAAAACTGCCAGGATTTTGGTGATTGTCGTAATCATAGTAGTTGTTCCACCCCATATCCTGCCAGTTGCTCACTCGATTCCAATCCGCGTGTTGTCCCTCGCTCCACCCAAACTGGACACGGTAGCGCCAGGGGTCGCCTTCAAGCTGCGTTGTGCGGATCAATCCAGCGAGATTAAAAGTGTACTCTGATCCTCTGGCAACAGGGACGGTTTGGTAAATGCCTTGATAGCGATCATTGTCTGCATTCAGAATCCCATTGGTGTTCATGTCCAAGCGCAGGCTATGTGTACCTTGATAGACAACGGGGTCCCACTGCTCATCATAGAAGCCATAGACAGCAGCCCCACCGTTGTGATAACAGGTCCAGAAGTGCGGAACCATGCCACACCCCGGCTGCGAGACAAATCCTGACTCAAAATCGCTGTTGCGCACCACATTGACATTGGTTGCGATCAGCATCTGTGGCAATCCAGCAAAGAGCGCAAAGCCTGCAATCACTATACACACCGCAGCCACACGGATGATGGGTCTTGACAATCTTAATTTTTCAAGCAACCCATACCCCATGAGTATGATACTTGCCAATATCACTTTAATTGTTGATAGCTGATTGTGGCTCTGCACTGACACCTCTCCCTTTTGCAACCTGTCTACCCTGAAACCCAAACATAATTCTGACACAATAGTATACAGTCATCTTAGCATGTACACTATCCGAATGCAAGCGCAAAATTGCCCATCCTTCGGTTTTTTATTGCAGTTTGCTGACAAGAGAAGGGTTGAAGAGTGATGAGTGATGAGTGATGAGTGAAGAGTGAAGAGTGAAGAGTGATGAGTGATGAGTGAAGGGTGAAATTTGAAAGGGTTTGACACTAGTTGCTTTACCATTAGCAAGAATAAAAAGCAATGGGGTACAATTGGATACAATTGGATACATTCTGTTGATATAGAATAGAGTCATGGGATACCGTTATCTTATTTTGAATGAACGTGTTGTCACAATAGTTATGGTTGAGGTAGGTTGAGGTAGCTTGATGTCTGCAAATTTGACGACGAATACGACAAAAACATCACCGCCGTCATGGTTAAATAATCATGTTAAAAAGGCATTAGATGATTGGCATAAGCCCAATGTAGGTCAAAGTCCATTAGCAGGTTTGTATATATTTCGTGAATTCTTGGCGAAGGTCCAAATGAATCATCGACGGGTGACCAATGAAATTCTGTTGGCTGGGATTCGCCGTCTGGAACAGACACAAGAGGGCTATGCAACCTATTTACAACAGCGATATATCAATGAAACAAGTATTGCAGCCCTTGCGCGCATGTATAAGATTAGCCAGCCCGTTGTGTATGATCGTCAAAAAGCGGCCCTCGAATGGCTATCCAATGTACTTTGGGATATGGAACAAGAAGAACATCAGGTGCATCAAGCAAAGATGCTCAGTCGGCTAGAACCATCTACATATGTAAATCTGATTGGTGCGGAGGGACATCAAACGCATCTGATTGAAAAAATTTCCTCAGCAGACGCTCCTCACATTCTGTTACTCACAGGCATTGGTGGCATTGGGAAAACGTCACTGACAGACCGTACTGTACGACGGTGTATTGAAGAAGGCGTGGTGGATGAGGTGGGCTGGGTGACGGCTCGGCAGCAGCAACTCACATTATTATCACAGATCGAACCAATTGAGGCGTTTCAGATAACAGCGCATACCACCGAGATGGTTGTGCGCGAGTTATGTCTGCAACTCATGCCAGAGTTACCCTTACCTACCAACTTTTCTCTGAACGATGCCACAAAAGCACTCGAAAACCATCTGAATCAATATCCACACTTGATCGTACTTGATAATTTGGAGACGGTTGAAGATATTCGGGGACTCCTTTTGCTCTTGCGACGACTAGCAAACCCCAGCAAATTCTTAATGACATCACGCGAGAACCTACACGAGTACCCTGACGTTCATCATTATCCTGTGCCACCGTTGGGCGAGGCCGACGCCTTTGCCCTGATTCGTCAAGAAGCCAAGCGTCAGGCGATGACCTATATTGTAGACAGTTCTGATGAGGCGTTGGGTCCAATTTATGAAACTGTCGGAGGGAATCCGCTGGCACTACGTCTTGTTGTCGGTCTCGCACGATATGATGCGATTGGCGATATACTGAGTGATCTCAAAGAGGCAGATAACCAGACCGCCGATCAACTCTACAGATATATCTATCGTCACGCATGGGATAAATTGGACCTTCTCGAAAAAAAGGTGTTCCTCACCATGTTTATGACACAGACATCGGGCGAGGAGCTTGATATCGTGGTCCAAAATAGCGGGTTGACCAAACGGCAGGTGCGCGAGAGTTTAAGGACGTTGGGACGTCTAAATTTGGTCAATGTACAGGGCGATTTACACGCGCCTCGGTACAGCGTTCATAACTTAACACTGAGCTTTTTGTTAGAGCAGGTTTCGCAATGGTTATAGGAATACCATATCGTGTAGATAAAGATATGTATTGGTGTGAATTTAATGGTAAACAAGTAGGTCGGTATTCGGTGCTCGGTATTCGGTACTAGAGTACCAACCTACCGACCTACCGACTTGGGACGCATCGAGATACTTCAACATCTGGGCGACGATCATGAACACGCGCTTGGCGGTGGCCTTTTCC
>JBCCFC010001151.1:0-4358 GCA_039029935.1 Chloroflexota bacterium | reverse complement strand
GTGCGCCGAAAGCAGAATGAGACCGAAAAGCAGAAACTTCTAGACATGCTGGGGAAACAGAGTGATCAGCTACGCGATATGACCCACTGGCTGATTGACTCACAACAGGGGCGTCATCAGGAAACGATGACAATGTTGCAACAAGATATTCAACAACAACTTGCCCAACTGGAATCCTATTTACAAGCTATGTCTGCCAATTTCCAAACAAATCCAGTATCCGCATTGGCCTCTTTGCAAGATGCACTCGTCCTGCTGACACATATGCAAACCTCGCTACCGAGATCAGAATCGCAAAGTGTATCAACGGCTGAACAGGAGATATTGGAGGGGCCGCTGTTGAAATTAACCGCACGTGAGCGCGAGGTATTACAGTTGATTACCAATGGTAAATCCTATGGTGAGATTGCCGAATTGCTCTATCTCTCGGAAACAACCATTCGTTCGCACCGTTCAAGAATCATGCAAAAATTGGGCATCGATGACCTGCCAGGTTTGGTAAAATTTGCCATTCGACATGGGTTGAGTACACTTGAGTAAGGAATCGGTCAGTCGGTATTCGGTATTCGGTATATCGGTGTTTGGTAAGGTATCGCCGTCCACGCTTACTGACGAGTCGATTACGGATGACCAATAGACTCACCTACTGAACTACTGACCTACTGACTTACTGAATACCGACTCACCGAATAAGGGGCTTATTTATGATGCCAACATTTTATATCACGCCAGTCGTACTCTCACTACTGTCGGTGTGGATTCCCTCTCTGGCACTTTTGGTTTACCTCTTCTCAATTAAACAAAAATCTGTTGCAACCAAATGGCTTGTGGGTGCAGCGTTGAGTGGTTCGGGCATCCTATTTTTTTTTGTGCTTCGCTCCGCGTTGGTATTACCAAATCCGTTATGGCTCTATTCTAGCAATACATCTTTAATCTGTGTCATTATGACGATGATGATGGTTATCCAGCATGGTTATCATCATCCCCAACTGCGCCCCGAATTACATATAGAAGCACGAATTCTCTTCTATTTTTCGCTTAGTTCAATACTCTTGCTTATAAGTATTTCATTGAGTATTTTTGATAATTTTCCGCTTACCTTCGTCGAGACAAATCTTCTTGTCTTGATTATACATACTATCGTTCTCGTCGTACTACACGTTCGCCAACTGTACTATTACGCAGGCATCGCAGGTGCAAACAATTGGCGTCAAGTCTGGATATCGGTGCAAGACCCATCCATTCGTGCATTTCGAAATTTTCTGTTATTTGCAGGAGCGGTGATTGTTGGCATTATTATTATTATTGGGGAAGGACCCTCCTCTGGCAGTACCGTTAGACAAGAATTGATTATGAGCGGCATCGTGGCTGTGGCTCTATTTATTGCCATGTTTGTTCTCATGAACAATCTGGCCGAACCAACGAATTTACTTTATAAATTAACCTCAATGGCGTTCTTATTACTCTTTCTCATTTGTAATATACTCATTTACTTCATTTTTCCATTACTCAAATCCAACTATATCCCATCACCAACCGTTGCAACGGGACAACGCTATCGTTTTGAGCGAGTGAATAACAATACCTATCATCTTCAATTTATCCCGACCACTGCCAACACACCAAGTGTTTCGTTCAGTTTGGGTCAACCGCTCCGTTTTCAGGACAACCAACCGCAACGCATTTCGCTAGATTTCTCTTTCCCCTTTTTTGATCAATCGTTGGACTATCTGACAGTGACAGATAATGGGTACGTTTCGTTTGATGAGTTGCCGACACAGTTTGCTAATTTGGGGATTCTGTTTGAAAGGGTTCAAACAATCATTGCCCCGTTCACAGTTGATTTTGACCCACAACTTGGTGGTGATGTGTATGTTTCTCGAAGCGACAGCGCGATCACAATTACCTGGCATGACATGATGCCAGCATGGAGTGTCCCTCATGCTGGCCCCAATAGTTTTAGCCTTGTGTTGTGGGCCAGTGGGAACATTGATTTCCACTACGAGGCATTGAATCTGCAACGAGACCTAGAATCGGACATGACGGCTCGTTATTGGTTTGTGGGTATCAATCCGAAGTTGAACATAGAAGATAAACAAGTTGTCTTTACGCCAGCGATCAGTACACGGAATGTTCTCCCGACATCAGGTGATGCCGATTCGGGGGAAATCGTTGGATTGGTGCAAAACTTTCATGAAGAATCATTACGCTATACACACCAGTGGCTTTGGCCTTTTGCGTTGCTCAACATCGGTGCGGGGCTGCTGATTATGCTCGGCTTTCCTTTGTTTTTACGCCGTACCTTAATTCAACCATTAGGACGGCTCATGCACAACGTGGAGCGGGTAGATTTGGGTGACCTCTCTGTAGCCACGCCCATTCAGTCACACGATGAAATTGGCTTTTTGTCGGGAGCCTTTAATCGTATGGTCCAGTCGATTCGCCAAACGCAGGGGAAGTTGGAAGACTTAAACGCCAGTTTAGAATTTCGTGTGAGTGAACGGACACAGGAGTTAGCCCTTGCCAAAGAAGAGGCTGTGGTTGCCAACCAGGCCAAGAGTCGTTTTCTTGCCAATATGAGTCACGAGCTACGCACACCCCTCAATGCAATCCTTGGCTATGCACAAATTTTGCAGCAGCGTCTATCAGGAGAACATCAACAAGAGATTCACCAACTCCATATCATCCAACAGAGCGGTCAGCATCTACTGACATTGATCAATGAAATTTTGAATCTGTCGAGAGTAGAGGCGGGCAAAATTGTGCTGGACCCGCAGCCATTTTCCTTATCTCGTTTTTTGCAGATACTACAAGGGATGATGCTTGGGCAAACCACGCAAAAGGGACTTGTGTTGCATTGTGGCATGGCAGATAACCTGCCAGAATATATTGTGGCGGATGAGGCACGTCTACGGCAGGTGTTGATCAATCTCTGGAACAATGCCATCAAATTTACCGATAGTGGGTCGATAACGGTGAGAGCATCGGTTGTGTTAGAAGCCGAGTTTTCTGGAGGACACGCAGTTTCTACTACCAATGAAACTTGTATCCTGCGCTTTGAGATTACAGACACGGGGCATGGGATTGCTCCAGAAAAACTGGCTGATATTTTTGAGCCATTCTATCAAATTCACGAAGCCGGAAATCAGATTACACAGATGGAAGGGACAGGGCTTGGGCTGTCGATTTGTCGCCAACTATTGGCACTGATGGACACAGAGTTACAGGTCAGAAGCGAGGTTGGGCGGGGAACCACGTTTTGGTTTGATCTAACCGTTTCGTTGGTTCCACAAAACAGTGTGGATGTGTCTCAGACTGTTCTGGCACAGAAACAAAGCCAATCTGCACACACAATCATTGGTATCAATGAATCTCCCCCAACGCTTCTTGTGGTGGATGATACAGAGCAGAACCGCACCTTGTTGGTAGACCTGTTCAAACCGCTTGGGTTTCTGATCATCGAAGCAGTAAGTGGTGAAGAGGGGCTAAAACAGCTTGAACACATACGACCCGATGCGATCATCACCGATCTTGTGATGCCAGACATGAATGGCTACACATTTATCCAACAAGTTCGTACAGATAAACAGTTGGCCGATGTGCTGATTATTGCTGTTTCAGCGAGTGTTTTTGCTGAGGATGCACAACGTAGTCTGGATGTTGGCAGTAATTTCTTCCTACCAAAGCCCATTGCGCTTACCCATTTACTAGACATTATACAAACACACCTGAACTTGACATGGGTATATGCGGATGAATACAAAGCACTAACAGCCAATCTATCACAAAATGGCCGTGAGCATCGTATCGAAAAAACAGTGGAAGAATTGGTGCTGCCACCACATGCAATTTTGGTGCGTATGTTCGATGCTGCACAAAAGGGTGATATTCAATCTGTTCTGGATATAACAGATAATCTCTGCGAGACAAACACCCGCTATGAACCTTTTGCCATAAAAACACGCAGCATGGCAGAGCGGTTTCAAATGCAAAAGCTCTGCGCATGGTTGGCCGATACGCAAACGATTTCATCTTTATCCGCATAGTTTGGCCGGAATAGGCCACTTCTAACGTTTTTGTATTCAGATATCCCCAACACTTCGGGGCGACTTCTTTTACCGCTTGAACTATAGGTTCCAACATTTGGTAAATGACAATAACTTACTTGCTCGCCCTGTGTATGTATAGCTGATCTGGCAGGATTTACTCGTAATATTGGTGAATAAATCGGCAGAGTACACAGATATATTCTCTTTTTCAACATTTGTCTAAAAATTCAACAAATGTCTAAGTGTATTGATTGAATGGACTGCTCTAGGGAGTATAAATATAAAAAACTTTTTTATTTAATAATTTTT
>JBCCFC010001150.1:0-4365 GCA_039029935.1 Chloroflexota bacterium | reverse complement strand
TTGGTCGGCGTTAACAGATTAATAAGAATTAACTTATTGGACCAATGGAAACAAATTTTTCCCAAATTTGGTTGCATTTGGTCCAATCTAACCGCCTCTAGTCTCACCTGACCCTACAACTCTTTGTAAAATCGAATCGTCCGCGCCGCTATCTCAAACCCCACTGATTCCGCCGAGTGTCGCATCGCCACATTGGTACTCATCGTCCCTAACCCGGCCAATTCCATACCCCGCCCTTTGAGCTTCTTCATCGCTGTCAACATCAACGCACGTGCCAATCCACGCCCTTGAAACGCCGGGTGCGTACCGACCACACCCAACCACCCAATCTGCTCACCCGTCTGTGCATTCTCCTCATCGTCAATGGAGGCAATACAAAACGCCACCCACTGCCCATCAGGAGCAACCGCAATTAGGTCTAACTCAGGGTCATAGTCGGGGACACGCATCATCGACAATCGGTAGTCTACTGTCATGTTTTCGGTCCCATAGGCGGCTCGATGCAATGTCACCGCCTGTTCTACATCATCCTCGCCCATGAGATGTTGGACTGTGAAGCCTGTTGGAAATTGTGATGCAGGGATTGGTGGGGCATTCACGCCAGCCAACACACGCCGGAAGTGATACACTTCTTCGGGTTTGCGCACAAAGCCATGTTCGGCCAAAAGTGATAGGCGGGCTTGGTTGTCGCCAAGGCTGGTGATATGCACGGATGTGCCGCCAGCATCTCGAATCTGTTGCGCACACCAAGCCAAGACTGCCGCGCTCACTTGTATATAGTCATTGAAGTCTTTGTCATTATAGCGCACCTCAAACAGCAGTGAGCCAGAGGATGGAGTCACAATGCCAAAGCCAACGAGTTCGCCAAACGTCGTCTCCCACAGCCGTGTATTGGCCTGTGTTTCTGCCAACCCCCAAAGCTCCAGCAAATCTGAGCGACCCGGATAGTCGTTTTGACGCGCCTGGGGACGGGCAAGAAGGAGTTTCAACATGGCTTGGATGTCCTGTGCAGCCGTTGCCGCGTTGGGTGTTCGTTGTTGGTAGATGTGATTGTTGTGCATGATTCGTTTTCTCCTTTTGATATGAATAATCGACCTCCGGTAGGTGTTCAATTTCTGCGAAAACCGAATACCTACCGGAGGTCGGCCCTACGTGTCGCTAACCTGTCTGACTATCCAAGTTCCTTGCCAAACCAAAGCGTCCGTGCCACCTCACGGAACCCAACAGACTCGGCCGTCCGTAGCATCGCGACGTTGGTGTTCACCGAACTTGTGCCTGCCAACACCATGCCCTGAGCCTTGAGCCGACTCAGTCCCGTCAACATCAACGCACGTGCCAATCCCTGCCGTTGAAAATCGGGATGTGTGCCTATTGGGTCGAGCCAGCCAAGCTGCTGCCCAGTCTGCTGATTTTCTGCCTCGCTAACCGACACCATACACAGTGCGGCCCACCGTCCATCGGGCGTAATTGCCACCAAATCCAGCGTGGGATCATACTCCGGTACACGCATCATGGCAAGTCGATAGTCAACTGTCATATTTTCCGTGCCAAAGGCGGCACGATGAAGCGCAACCACTTTTTCGACATCATCTTCGCTGGCAACATGTTGAATCGTAAACCCTTCGGGCAACTTGGGTGTGGCAGTCGGTGCGGCAGTCGGTGCGGCATCTGGCCCTGTCAGCACACGCTGCAACTTGATATTCTCCATCGCCTCGGCCACAAACCCCTGCTGTTTCAAGAGCGCGATGCGTTCGGTGTTGTCTGCAAGACAGTTGGTGCGAATGGCCGATGCACCCGACTTGCGCAACTCGCCTGCTGCCCACACCAACATTTCTTCGCCAATCTCCGTGTGTGCTTGTGCATCAGCTTGCTGTATTTCAAAGGTCACTTGGCTATAGGTCGGGTCCACAATCGCAAAGCCGACCAAGCTACCTGCTGCATCCTCCCATAAACGTGTATGCCCCTGTGTTGCTGGCACACCCGACAATTCCTGCAAATCAGTTACACCCGGGTAGTCATTGGCACGGGCTTCACTTCGCCCCGCAATCAATGTTAACATGGCCTGAATGTCCTCACGGAATGTTGTGTTGCGTGACGGTCGTTGTTGATACAATGTCTCTTTCATAACTGATATCATCTCCTTTTTTAGCCGCTTGCGGGCATGATACAAACGCATCTTCACGGTCGAAACGGGGATATGTAGAAACTCACTGATCTCCTGCTGCGAATATTCGCTGATGTAGAAGAGTGTCACCACATCGCGTTGGGCGGTGGGCAGCGTGTTGATGGCCTGTGTGACCTCATGCTGTAACAGTTGGCGCGTCATCTGCGCATGTGGCTCTTCGGCAGTCATCGCTTCTGTTGCTCCGGCGGATATAGCGTCGAGCGGGACCAGCGTAGGCTGTTTTACACGATGTACCCGATGGATACGCGTATGCACAATGCGCCGAAACCACCCCGGAAAAGCAGCAGGGTCTCGCAGTGATGCAATCCCGTTATACGCATCAATAAATGCTTCCTGCGCCACATCCTTGGCCGCTTCCATGTCACCCAACGACGCATAGGCATAACCCACCGCCATATCCTGAAAGCGGTCTATCACCTCTGTGTATCCTTCAGTTTTGCCGTGTTGAATGCTTGTAATAATTCCTGCTAAATCGTTCAAGAGTACTCCTGTCTGCAAAATAAAGTAGCATGGATACCCTTGTCCGTGTTGGGCTGTCGCCCAAAGTTTGCGCCCATAGGAACACGGATACCCATTCCACTCTCGTTCACAGTGATAACGTGCCACCGTAAACATCTTCTATAGATAAGAGCCAGATTTGTCGGGATAGGTTTCAAACAAAATGAAGAATCATGCTGTGGATTGTCTTTATATACGAAGCAAAGCGTGGCGTTATCCTTGGGAATGGCGATTATTTAACATACCCATTTGTAGGGGCGTACCCTTACGGTCGGGAACCTCTGGGTGTCTACAACTAAAACAAACTTTTACCCACCGTTTGGCGAAGACCCCGTTTTTTCACCAAGAAAAACAGCAGGGTTTGTTTCGGCAATTTGCCAAAAATAATCCTCTCCAAGCTCCGCACGTAGACGGATGGATAACTCACGTTCAGAAAAACCCGCCATGTCGCTCATGTAGTAATCTGAGCCAAACAGCGTATGGGTGCGCACAGCTTCGTCGACGAGAAAGACTTTGAGGATGGATACAAGTTCATGAAAACGAAAAATTGTGTAAGAGATGTCTGTATAAAGATTGGGATAGGCATTACTACGAATCATTGTCAAAATCTGACTCAGCCAGTTCATCTGCTCAATATTGTCGTTAGATAGATTGTCATCGTTCTTCAGTGACATCTCTAAGTCAAATTCAAGCTCGTTCTTGCCCTCACAAACACAACGAAGGTTTTTTATACGATTACCCAATTTCTTAAACAATGACCTATCAGGCTTTATCTGCTTAGGCTCCATCGGCCAAGGGTCTTTTAAGTACGCATCCCATGCTTTATTTCCACCAAAATGGGCAAGGCAGAG
The DNA here is from genome assembly GCA_039029935.1 of Chloroflexota bacterium. Lineage (GTDB taxonomy): Bacteria > Chloroflexota > Anaerolineae > Caldilineales > Caldilineaceae. The sequence continues at coordinate 831 of JBCCFC010001150.1, read as the reverse complement.
TTTCATGTTTGGAAACCTCGTGAGAATGGCCCTGTATTGATGAGGAGCCATGATATTCAAAATCTCTTCATCTTTCAGCCCTCTTGCTCTCACACCACCAAACGAGCAATGAACCATAACAGGCAACCCATGTTTATTGGCGTATTCATAAATCGGCAAAACACTCTCACATCTGGGTGCATACCCCAATGGGGGATAGAGCTTTATGCCACGAAAGCCTCTCCTGTGAAATTCCTTGATAAACGCGATTGGATCAGGGCCACCACATTGTAACGAGCGTGGGTCGATGTGGATAAATGGAATAACAATGTCTTGATATTCTTTTTTTTGGGCAAGTTCAGCAAGTTGCTTATGTTGTTGCAGGATATCTTGTGGAGGGGTGCCCAGGTTCATACCACGTAAATCCATTGGCAAGACAATAAATCGGGTATTTGAAGGATATCTGGAACGAGCTTCCTTAAGTACCGATTCTGGGTGTTTTTGGTAAGCAAGTTGAATTGTGTTAGCCAAGCGTTCCAAGTGTTCGCGTTTGGCCGAACGTTGTGTGATTCGCAGCAGGCGCATCACACACTGTCTTGTAGCGCACCTGCTTGTTAGCAGGCGTTCTAAGTATAGATATCTAGGTGGAAGATTATCGTCAGTAAAAATGTGTATATGACAATTGGTAATTCGATGGCGGATATAGTTTGCCTGATGGTCACAAGTTCTTGACATAGTTCTCTCCTAACAAACCAAAGATTGGTTTCTAGCTAAACTTCGTCAAATCATCATTGACATTTGACGGAACAATTAATTATTTCGAGAATCGTTATCACATTTACTCAAATTTAC
>JBCCFC010001149.1:0-4371 GCA_039029935.1 Chloroflexota bacterium | reverse complement strand
TTTTGAGTTACAAGCCGTATTACCACTGGTAAATACCAACTCACTGTAACTGTGCGGGTTGAATTCACGAGTTAGACCCGCACGAGGGCGTGCTCACTGAACGGCACTGTGTTATTCTCGACTTAGCCCATATAAACTATGCAAAAAAACTGAAAGTCTACTCTGTTGCAGAATAGCCCAATGTGCCAGGCGCAACCACCTCGATCATGCCAAAACGAGCAAGACCCTCGCCGTCGCCATTGGTCATCAGGACGGAGCGTTCACCCAGCGGTGCATCTTCTGCAGCGGTGATGGTGAGCATAAACATCTGCTTCCCATCTTCCTCTTGGAACCCCGTTTTCGCGACAGTCACACCGGGTTCATCTACAATCTGAATATCGGTATGGTATGTGCTATTACTTGCCTTGAGTGCCACACCTTCAATCGTCGTACCCTGCTCGATGCGCATCATCAACATAGAGCGATCTGCGACACGCAACAGCGGTTCCTCACGCAAGAGTGCAGGATATGGCATTGAGCCATCACTGACACAGGATTGCGGTTGCGCTGGCTCATCAAGTGCCATGCCTCGTGCAGCAACGGCAACATTCAGTGTCTCGGCAAGCTGTGCGCCATACTCAATGGGGAAGCCATTGATGCGGATATCGCCAACGCTAAAGCCATGCTCTTCGGGCACTTCAAACACCACGTGCGTAATATAATCGAGCGATTCGCCATCCTGCCGTGCGCGACCCCGTACCACCTTCCAATAATCAGAGGGATGTGCGCCCTCTGGTGCGTTGGGTGGCAGTTGATAGAGATCAAAGTTTGGCTCTTGCAAGTACACGCCAATCGGATCATCCAGTGTAATTTGGACACCGACGCCACGCACCAAGTCGTTGATATACTCGCTGATGAATGGGTCGCTGTTGCGATAGGGTGTTCCGTGCCAACCACAGTTCAGTAATTGGTACGGATCCATGACGGCCTCGCCCTCTTCATCTTCACGCAGCACGGTTGATTGTGCGCTCAAGAAGAGTGCGCCACCATAGAAATTGAAGGTCGCAATCATATGCACGGCATGACCGCCTTCTTGCCCATTCCACTTGTTGAACCCATCATACGCAGGGCGTCCCGTTTGTGGATCAATGACAGGGTTGCCCTCATCATCACGCAGATACAGGTCTTCTAGCTGAACCTCTTCGCTTGCCAACTGTCGATAGAGACGCAACACAGCGCGTGGCGAGACATCCCAAAGCGCATACCAATACTCACGCGTTTCTGTCGTAAACTGCACACGTGATATTTTGCCCTCTTCGTTGCGTCGAACGCTCCACTCGCCATACTCATCCTGCCAATCGCGATGACCAGAGACGCTGTAGTTGTCTGGGTCTGGGCTTGGTGGTGGTCCATCGTCGGCATAGGCCCAAAGCTCTTCACGGGTGGCATCTGGATAGTAAAACTTGATGCGGTTGGGATAGACTGTCCAAGGAATCAGGACGGACGGTGCATCCTCTGGTATAGTCGTGGTCGCCGGGTTGAAATAGGACATAGCCTCACCAGGATGTCCGTCATATCGCCATGGGTCATTTTGTAGCGAGCGTTCGGTAAACTCAAACAGGTAATCGTTCCATCGTTCCTGCAAACGCGCCGCCTCAGCCTGTTCACTGGGCAAGAAGTCATTGACAAATCCTGGCATCTGGAACATCTGCCCGTCACCAGATTGCCCATCGCCAGCATCACTTACCACAGCAGCGTCATATTCACTTGTGCAAGGTGGGAATTCTGCCAAATCTGTCTTGGGGAAATGCGCGCTGACTTCGGAGAGGTTGCAGAGTCTTGGCGTCGCTAAGAAGAGATCACGCTGGTCGACACTCCATCGCATCAAGGTGTCAAGCAGTTCGGCGATAGGCAGTTCATTAAAGGAGTCAACATAGGCTTGCAGTTGTACGGCCACGGTTTCTTTCCACTCATCATCGGGCAAATTCCATGTATAGAGGAATTGTTCCTCTGCCGAGCAATCGTCATAGCTTTCAGCATTACAGGGCATCGCACCCGTTGCTTCGATGGCAGCGACGATATCCGCTGGGATGCTCGATACCTGATCAATGATAGTGCCTTCAGTGATGGCATCGACATAGTGTTGTAGGCTTGCACGCTTCTCTGAGAAGAGCGGGTTCTGATAATCCACCATCAGCGTGGCAGCGACAAACTTCTCGTTCACAACGTCTGATTGTAGAAGTAATTGGGTCATATAGATATCTTCGGCGGCGATCTGTGGCACATAGAAGGCAAAGTGGGTGGAGCCGGGTGATTCATAGGTGACAGGACCGCTACCAAAGCTCTCGGTACCTTCAATGCGGAAATTGTGTTCAGCAAGATAGGCATCATATTCATCTCGCGGCAGCGAAACAAACAGAGGTGTATAGTCTAACCCCAGCACGTTTTGTAAGAGCGTATCCGCCAAGAAGGTGTCTCTGGGTGGAACGCCTGTAATGTCAAGGTCGGATGGGCCAGTGTTTGCACCAGCACTCTGTGCGCGCGATGACTTAAAGTTGACCGTTGTGTTGGTGGTCACGTGACGCAACATCTGGTCAACATCAACCAAATGAGCAATGTTGCCACGCTGTTCCATGCGTTGGTCAAGCCATGTCTCATAGTAACGGTTGAGATTGGCACGAATATTACCTTCCATCACTTCGGCACCTCGACGAGGAAAGAAGAATGGGTCGCTGGCGATTTCGGCAGGCACTTTTAACGAGGCAATGCTGCCGTGTTGTGAGTGCCAATTGGCCCAAGGTTCTTCTAGCTCACGCATGATGGGCAACCCGTTGTGATGGCATTGAAAACAACTCTGGTTCATTGTTTCCGCTTGGTGGGCCATTGTGGTATCCCCGACCCATGTCCAAACAGAGAGTTCTTCACCCTCAGATGAGGCCTCATCTGAGCCATCAGATACCTGTGTTTTGCGTGTATAGTAATTATAGACCCACGCATTAGGATCAAAGGAAATCAGTTCAAACCCAGTCGATCCAGTTGCTGGGGCAAGCGTGGAGACCATAATCTGGGTATCATTTTCATCCGCACCCCACAGAATGGTAAAGCGTAGGAAACGGTTTTCTTCGCGTGAAGCAATGGAAATCGGTACTTGAGTTCCTTCGCCAATCAAATAGACAGTTGGGTTATAGCCCAATGTCTCTTGAATGGCTTGGTCGAGTTCGTCCGTTGTTTCAGGGAAAATACCCTGTTTAAGCAACGCGGTGGCAAAGGGATCGCCCAATGCGTCTAGTTCTGTCTGATCCAGTGGAACAAGACAGTCGTCAATGCCTTCGACAAAACGATAGACCTGCTCGCTGACCACGGCCTCACATGCACCCGACGAGACAGGTTCGATCTGATCAATTGTGTGCCCGCTTCTTACATACAACACCATGACGCAGAGCATCACGACGCAGATGAGCAACCCTTTCACGATGGTTGCGCCTCGCCACTTCCGCGAAGATTCTGAAAACATACAATACGCTCCATTGGCTACATACAATCAATATACAGCAATCATGGATAGTGTGTGATTTATACCCATATTTTAGACAAACTTGGTCTGATCCATTTGCTGCCCGACATCTGTGGAAAGATATTCGGGAGACAGGTAACATAAGCTTCTAGCCCGTTACGGGCAGGATGTCCGTGTTACATTTTTAGCTTTCCTATGCAATTAAAAAGCGTTCAGCTACTCAGCCGTCAGCATTTCAGCCAACGTGGCTTACACTTGCTGGCTGAGTTTATACTTTCCTATTTGATGAAAAAAAGCTGAGTGTGGTTAGAGTACCCCGCATTATAGAAGCACAACAGATGCCATTTGGTTAGAACTTAGAAGATATACAATGATGGTGAGTGCGACGTAGACATCGTGCTTGCATAAGCACAATGCCTACGTCTCGTTGTACCTGTAGGTGAATCAACAAAAATAAATATTGTTCTTCTTCCAGGAAGGGGGTGCAATCTACCGGGCTGACCAGAGTGTCTGTTATCCCTTCCTTCTAGGAAGAATGGGTAATTTATTCTGTGAAATGGCCTAATAAACTCAAGATACGCTATTCAGCAGAGCCACCCAATGTGCCAGGTGCAACGACTTCAATCATGCCGTAGCGTGGGATACCCTCACCGTCGGCATTGGTCAACAAGATTGAACGGTCGCCCAATGGCGCATCCTCTGCCGCAGTGATGGATAGAATGTACGTTGGCCGTTCCTCCTCAAACTCATTTACAGCAACCATGACAAAATCAGTCACATCGGCCGTTACACCTTCTCCATCCACAAATTCGATGGTCGTATCGGCGTCGCCGCGTCGCGTAGACAGCGCAATATTGTCAATGGTCGATCCCTGCTCA
>JBCCFC010001148.1:0-4376 GCA_039029935.1 Chloroflexota bacterium | reverse complement strand
TCCCATCCGGGTCTGGTGATGACCAACTTGCAGGCGAACAGTTTAGAGCAATCTGGGGAAAGCCTCTTAGAGCGCATTCTCTATGCCATTGCAACACCACTCTTGTCACAGGACATCAGCATGGGGATATTACCGCAACTCTATGGCAGCACAGCAACTGAGGCCAAGGGCGGCATTTTCTATGGACCAAAAACCATGAACATGCGTGGCTATCCAGCAGAGAAAAAGGCCAATAATGCAGCGGACGATGCGGCTGATCTCAAACGATTCTGGGAAGTTTCAGAGGAGTTGACGGGTGTTTCGTCTCTTTAACCATAGATACCAAGGAACCACAGAAGTTTAGGCATCCTGTATGAGTCTTGGACGATAGTCCGAATGACGTTCATTCAGGCTTTTACATGCATTTGAGCCAATGAGTCGTTGTCAGCTTGTCAGGCTGAATTACCGAAGTGCTGACCCGCTGACGAGCTGACCCACTAAATTATGAATCAACAGAACGAAGCAGCCCAAATCTATTCAGAGCTGGCTGCGAAAAAAACACAATCACAGGCATCATGGCAAGCATCGGACTATGCACAATTTGCGACGTGTTTAGAGCCGGGACTGGCCGATTTTGCCTCGCGCTTAACCATCATGCCCGGACAGCAGGTGTTGGATGTCGCCTGTGGGTCGGGGAATTTTGCACTGCTGGCAGCAGAACGTCATGCCATTGTCACAGGCATTGACTTTAATCCAGATGCGCTGGCCGTCGCTCGTCAACGTGCCGCTGATGCCCATGTCGATATCCACTTTGATGAAGGCGATATCGAGCAGATGCCCTATGCCGCCAACACGTTTGATAGTGCGGTGAGTGTCTTTGGCATCATGTTTGCCATCAACGCTGACGCCGCCGCACGAGAGGTTGCCCGTGTGACAAAATCCGGTGGCGTACTTGCCATTGCTAGTTGGACAGCGGACAGCTTGGTCGGCGAATTATCACGGGTGCTGGCGCGCTACCAGCCTAGTGACCCCAAAACGCGTGATAACCCGGGCAATAAACGCACCACGGGTTGGGGCGATGTTGGTCAAGTTTCCAGCTATTTGGAGGCGTATACGCGGCAGCTTCAATTGACCAAGCGTATGTGGCGGTATGAGTTTCCCTATGGTCCCAGCGATGTTGTCCACTTTTTTCGCCAATATGCCAGCACACACAAATTGGTGTTTGACCGACTTGGTGAAGCGGATGCCGAGGCCCTACACCATGCGTTGGAACAGGTGTGGGTCTATCACAACCAAGCGACCGACGGGACCGTGATTGCGGATGCTGAGTATTTGGATGTGACGGCGGTATTTAAATAATCTAAAATGTTTTTAGTCGTATTTGTCATTCCTGCCTTCGCAGGAATCCATCTTTGGTGTAGGCATGGATTCCTGCCTTCGCAGGAATGACTATAGGATATTTAACAGGAGTAAGCCATGAAATCAGTCACATTAATTCAAGACGTTGCCACGCTACGCGAATTGTGTGGAGACCACCATCCTCATACACCCTACAAAGTGCAAGACCATCTCACCGACCAGGCGCAAACCTTTATCCGCCGCTCACCCTTTGTATTGCTCTCGACATTGGGCGAAACGGGCGAATCGACAATCTCGCCCAAAGGTGGTGTACCCGGATTTGTGGGCATTGGCGATGAGCGCACACTCTATTTGCCGGACCAGCGGGGCAACAACCTGATCTTTTCGCTGCAAAACATCTTGGTTAACCCACAGGTCGGCTTGCTCTTTATGCTGCCGGGGACAGGTGAGACCTTGCGCGTACATGGGCGCGCCTCTTTGACAGCAGATGAAACGCTCTGTCAACAATACCTCATCGGCAACAAGCCCGCACGCCTCGTCACCATCATCAAGATGGACTCGGCCTATTTCCACTGCTCACGCGCCTTCCACACCAGCGCACTCTGGGAGCCGGATAGCTGGACCGAGAAAATCTCTATCTCGTGGAAGGACGAAATCGGGCCAAATTTGCCATAAAAAATTTGCAGAGCAAGCACTCTCTAGTGCGAGAGAAATCCGGCATTAGAGAATGCCTCACTCCGCAATTTTATACTTTCTTACACAACAGGAAGAAGGGTAGCCACATGAAAGCGTTTTTGCAAGAGCTGTTCAGCCGACTCACAGGATATTCCCGCAATATCACCATTGATGACCGACTCTACCAGTACATTCATGATGTCTCCTTGCGTGAGAACGATGTGTTGCGTCGTCTGCGTGAGGAGACCAGCCGTGACCCCGCTGGCGATATGCAGGTTGGGGCCGAGCAGGGGCAGTTTTTGGCCTTCTTGGTCACGCTGCTCAACGCACGACGCACCATCGAGGTGGGTGTGTTCACAGGCTACTCAACGCTTTGGACAGCCCTCGCCCTGCCCGATGATGGTCAGATCATCGCCTGCGATGTCAGCGAAACATGGACCAGCGTTGGGCAACGGTATTGGCAAGAAGCAGGCGTGGCACACAAAATTGACCTGCGGCTTGCCCCTGCCCAAGAGACATTGGCGGTGTTGCTTGATGACGGCCAAGCGGGGCAGTTTGACTTTGCCTTTATCGACGCCGACAAAACAGGCTATGACACCTACTACGAGCAATGTCTGCAACTGCTGCACTCCGGCGGATTGATCGCCATCGACAATGTGCTTTGGAGCGGTGCGGTCGCCAATCCACAACGGCAAGATGCGGACACCGTTGCCTTGCGCACACTCAACGCCAAGCTGCACGGTGATGAACGTGTTACACTGAGTTTGCTGCCGATTGGGGATGGGTTGACGTTGGCGATGAAACGGTGAGTTAGATTGTAGCTTGCGCGATGTACGATAATCTCCCGCTGTAACCAAGGTTAACATTTCCGATAACCAACGCAAAACAAATCGCAAAACCACCGTTAGGAAAAATGTTTAACCATACCGTATCATCACATCAAGATTTCCATCAAAATTATGCTTGAAATTGTGCATCGCCTATGTTACTGTTGGCATAAATCTATTACCGATATGATAGTGTCATAGATAGCCGAGAAAATTGGACAGCAGGGCTATTCAGTAATAAACTGTTTCTCTCAACCACATGGGGACATATGAATAGAAGATAGAAGTCCGACTTTTGACAAAAGTCGGACTTCTACAGTCCCTGCAACTTTATCAAATTTTGTAGCAGGAGAGAATATGCTAACTGAATCGACACAAGACGCGCTCAATCAACAGATCAACCATGAATTGCGCGCCTATTATGCCTATCTATCTATGGCGGCTCATTTTGAAGACACCAATCTCAAGGGCTTTGCGGCTTGGTTTTATCAACACGCACAGGAAGAGATGTCTCATGCGATGAAGTTTTATGACTTCATCAATAGCCGTCGTGGTCGAGTCAAACTACATGCGGTTCCTGAGCCAGAGTTTACATGGGCGACGCCACAAGCTGTCTATGAGTCGGCCTTGGCACACGAACAGCAGGTGACGGTTGCCATCAACAAACTGGTGAAAATGGCGCGTGACGAAGGTGACTTTGCGACAGACAGTTTTTTGCAGTGGTTTGTCGATGAGCAGGTGGAAGAAGAAGAACTGGTCGATGACATTTTGCAGAAGTTGATATTGATTGGTGATTTCAAACCCGGGCTATATCTACTGGATCAGGAGCTGGCTGCGGACGCTGCAACATTGGCTGCGGCGGAAGGCGATGCCACTGAATAATTGAATCATTGACAAAACAGAAACCAACAGGATGTTGACATCATCATTGCTACTGGCACTAGCAATGGGTCTTTCGGTCGGCATCATAAACACAATTCATGCTGAATCTTCTCAACACAATATCTTCACAGATCAATGTATCCAGATTCAGCAACCAAATAAAGCGATACACCCACAGGGCACTATTTGCGCGCAATCAATTCGTGTGTGTGGTGTGTGTGGGTTCTCCAAAAAAGAAAGAAATAATGAAACAGATCACCAATCTACTTGCCATTTTTATGATTTTAGCATTTCTCACAGGCTGTGTCGTACAGCCACCCGCCGATGAGCCTGTGGAAGAGGTCGCCGCAAGTGAATCAGCAGATGCCGATGAGTCAAGTGATGCAACAAGCGATGAGTCTAGTGCAGACATGGATGTCGATGTCAGCGCACTGATTCCAGAGGTCCAGATTGAGGGCTTTCCTGCGTTTGAGCCATCCAAGCCGCTCCTAGAGGTGGTGAGTCGTGATGATGAGACGGTCATGGTCCTCCACAGCTATGGCGAGACGGAGATACCCGCCAACCCACAACGAAAGCAAAATCTGCATGGTCGCCATATCATTGACAAAAATCCGTTGTGGGTTGGCGGGTATCTCCGTCTCGCCATAGCTGTGG
>JBCCFC010001147.1:0-4378 GCA_039029935.1 Chloroflexota bacterium | reverse complement strand
TTCGTTTCCATCTCTTCTCCCCTATTTCAATCACGATTGTTAGACTGACCTCATCAGTCTTTTTCTCTTAATCTATTTTAGCCGCCCTTTGCTTTTTTGTCTATTTCTGACCACATTCCCCTTTTAAGTGCGGTCCTACCCGAATGAGAAAGCTGTGGTTAAAATGTGACAGAAACTCGGCATCCCACAGATGATCGATGTAGTGTGGAAAATCCTTGATAAAAATGGGACCTTTCTGCGCCTCGGCCTGCAACGTGGCCCATACACTGTCCAGCGTCAACCCCGGTGTGCGCACACTATCTGGCTGGACACGCGGCCATAGTGGGTTTTCCCCCTGATACCAAGCCTCACCAAACGGCTCATGAAAACAGTTCATATCGCCACGCATCCGCATCATCCACTCAAACGCGGTTGACGTGGAGTGTGGGATAGCCCAGAGTGCGAGGATTTTGTGCATATGCCTCTCCTTCTGTTGGTGCGTCCGTATTCGGTATTTCAGTAATCGGTGTATCGGTTCTGAATACCGACCTACTGAATACCGATCTACAGACCCTTGACTATCCCAACGTCCCCATCAATCGTCCATAATCACCAACGGGCGCAACACCAAGTGTCTTGAAGATGCGCCAATACAACGAGTTACACGAAGCAACAACGGGTATGCCCAGCTCAGATTCGACGCCTTTGGCCAACTGTGTTGGGCGCTGTGTCAACCCATCAGTGTTACGGAAATTGGGCATGCCGTTGACCACAATGGCCTCGGCATCTGGGGCTTGCTCGGCTACATAACGTATGGATTTTGCAAGGAGATCGCCTGGAAAAATCCACGTGCAATCATTGACTTCCTGTTGGGTGGCATACCAGCCTTGGTCGTGAAAGTTGCCGACATAGCGCAGGTCAAACCCCGCTTGACGCAGAAATCTCGCAATACCATCGCGCCAATCGGGCCAATAATAGACCGAGTTAAGGGCAATCTTCTCTACATTCAGTTCACGCAACGCTTCCACCAAGCAATAGCCAGCCATATGAAACGGCGTCTCATAGGTCTCACTCAATCGAGTACAATAATCACGAATCTCATCCGGCGTCGTGCCATTACAATGCACCCAATTGGTCCCAACCTGCCCCACCACGTCTGCCCCATTGTTTGCCATACACTCGACAAATTCCTCCAGTAAATGAAAGTTATCAGACCGCTGTGCCAGTTCATGCTCATAGGAGGGGACATGTAACATGCGTCCATGCACACCCACGCTTGGTGGAGCCATACGCAGAAAATCAGTCGGTGCTGCATCAAAATCGTGGGGCGGTGCTGTAAAGCCCACCTGATGCGCAAATATCTTGTTGGCTGGATTAAACCATCGCTCTGGTTTTTTGTAGTTGCGCACTTAATTTTCCCCTAACAGGATATGCTTGAACTGTTGAGATGTTGATTGAGTCAATTCATTGTACACGTTCATCAGCGTTCATCGTCACTTTTATCGCTCCTTCTATCCCAATCGTCGCTCTTCTTCCACCAGCCATTCCTTATCGGCCATCGGCATCGGCTCAAGTCGCTCTAACCCTGACTCTGTCCGCCAACGCAGCAACGGGTGGTCCCGTTTGGCCTGTGGTAGACTCACATGTCTACCATAGGCAGCGGACTCAAAGATGCCCATGATGATTTCAACCACATGACGCCCCTCGTCTCCACTACATTCATGCGCTCGCCCTTCATCCAACGCCCGCACATACTCATCCACAAACCAATAGTCGCCCTCGGTCAACTCACTACGCGTACGACCACCAAGCTTTTCCTTGGCCTGCTCAAAAGTATCGGCGTAGATGGGTGTTAATTTTTCCCAGTTGTCACGTCGTTCACCTGTACGTGGCACAAATGGCAGTACATGTGGGTTGGGCAAATGCCATGCGCCATGTGGATGCCAGAGCAGACGCCCTTCTGTACCATAGAGTTCGACCACATGCGCATCAAGGTCTAGGGTATCAAAACGGCGTTGCAGCAGTGTTCCCGTGACATTGTTGTCAAATTGCAACGTCGCCGTCACGTTATCACCGACAATGGTCCCGTTGCCACGGGGGGCTGGCAATACATCATGAGGCGTGATTGGGCGTCCGCGTGTGGTGGCATGGGCCGCTATGCTACGACAATGACCGCCAAACTTGATCATATGCGTAAGCAGATGTGTGCCAATCTCCATCAACCCAAAGCCACCATAGTAGCCCTTGCCACTGGCATAGATATAGCGCAACTCACCAATTTTGCCCGCCTGATATGCTTGACTAATGGCCTGCGTCTGCGCGCTCAAACGCCACTGATGATGCACCGCTACCTGCGCCCCCTTTTCCAGCGCCTTGGTCATGACGGCATCTGTCTCCAGCAAGTCCATACCCATTGGTTTCTCCACATCAATGTTGACACCATGCTCCAGTACCTGTAGTGCCAGTGGCGCGTGAAGTGCAGGTGCGGTTGGGATGGCAACAATGTCTGGCTCTGTCTGGCGGATCATTTCATTAAAATCAGTAAATTTGGCTTGGATACCAAGTTCATCGCCCAATGTATTGAGCCGTTCCTCCATCAGATCACACAGCCCGACGACCTCTGTGCGTGGGTGTGTGTTGTAGACTCTCGCGGCAGATGTGCCCCGCGAGCGGCAACCAAGGATAGCAACGCGATATGTTTTCATAATTTTCTCCGTTTTTATAAATGGTTTGGATATTGAAGCAGTCTACCCTGTTGGAGGGCAATTTATCATAATTTTGGTTGGGATGCAATGTACGTTATAAGTACAATGACTCGTCATCAGAATCGTAATCTTGAGGAACCAAGAGGATGGCGAACGTTGTGTAAACATATATTCAGGGCTAGACACCCTGCTTTTTGGCTATTTTCGCTCGGATAAATACTCTAACACAGCATCCGCTACCAAGCGATTCCCTTCCTCATTGTAATGCCCATTTAATCGAAAGGGAAACAGCGCAAGCGGATCGCCATGTGCCACAAAATGCGGATAGAGATCAATCAATGAAAGATTGAGTTCTTCCACACGACGGAGTATCTCCAAACGATAGAGTGATTCTTCGAGCAGGGGTTCATCGCCAGCAAAGCGTTGATAGTCAGGCAGATAGACAAAGATGATTTCACCTCCCCATGAACTGACATAGGACTGTGCATGACGCATGAGGTCTAAAAAGACAGGGAGTCCATCATCAAAGAGTGGGTCTTTCTCGATAATTGTGTTACCCGTGGCATCGGCAATCTCATGAAAATATCGCTCATAACCTGTCTGTGTTGGCGTCGGCTCTCGTGTAATCCGCAGCAACCGCCGCACTTGAAAAAGCCGCACTGCATTTAACCACTCTTGACGTTTGCCCTGCTCAATGCCAGCCATGAGCGCACCCACATAATGTTTGCGGTGCGCATCAATCTCATTCTGATAATCAGATAGATTTTGCGCGTAGTCATCATCAAAATAGCGCGTCAATATCGGATTTTCCAACTCAGACATCAAGTTGCCCAAATCGTTGCCCTCAAAGTAGAACCACAACACGGTTGATGGCTGATAGGTGGCCCCATATTCCTTGAGCATCGCCAACTGACTGAGAGGACCGCTGCCATTGATGCCTAAATTGAGCGTTTTTGGATACTGTTGACGAATCTGCGAGACAAACATCGTTTCATCGTCCACACACGCGCCTTGTGTAAACGAATCGCCCAACGTCACAATATCTTGCTGTTCATGTGTCCACACATCGGGCGGGTTACGCAGCCCATAGGGGTCACTCTGATAGCGGATATAGTCGCCACTTTCGTTGCAATAAATTGTGGTGACGTTGGCGATGCTGGTAAGCGCATGCGCAGGATTGCCATCCAAATGCAGCGTGTCGGTCACAAAACTGGGTGAATCAAAATCCACCACAAAGTTGGAAGGGGCAACAAAGGGGTAGGCGTCTTCCCCTTGTGCCTGGGCATCCGCCGTCACTTCCAGCGGTGTGCGCACATCATAGCGAATGCCCTCGGCCATCGCCACCTGAAAGCGCTCTGTGCGAAAATCCAACGGATTGCCCCATACCACCAGAAACGCCTCCACCGCATAGAGCATGAATCCCACCGAAATCATCATCATCACCAAATTCATCTTGATGTTGACATGCAGCCGTTGCGCCGCCACCATCAACAGTGCAAATCCAATGCCAGCGGCATAAAGAATTATTGGTGTCGGGTTGCCATTCAACTGTTTATACAAGAGATAAACACACACCAAAAGGCTCAGTGCTGCAACAATAGACAGCACCGTATTCGCAAATTTATTCAATCCTCTACCCTTCTCTGCATCCTCCGCACTCTATGCGGTTTTTATTTTAGAAAAGCACAAAAGAG
>JBCCFC010001146.1:0-4379 GCA_039029935.1 Chloroflexota bacterium | reverse complement strand
CTTCTGTAACAAACTGTTGACTATCTTTATAGCTCATGCAGTGAACGATCAACAAGGGTTTTGGTGTTTAGGGCCAAAATTACATGCACTAGTATTACATTAGAGCTCATAGAACCGCCTTGCAAGTGCATCAAAGCAAACTACAAATCTCGCATCAATCAATATGACACAGTTCCGCAGCTTCCCAATTCCAGTACCACCCTTGTCTGAGCAGATTGCAATACTACAAAAACTTGACGCTTTATTAACTATATGTCAGCGTAATCGACAACTATGGGCAGAGTCAAACCATATTGCTCAATTATTTGCGAACACTGCTGTATCATCAATCACAGGTATCCGCAGTGAGGAAAAAACAACAATGAAAGTCCCAAAGACGCAACTGGTCTCGCACCTTCACATTGGTGTCAGGCCAATGAACCCAGAGCAAACAACTCTTGCTGCAATCCTAATCAGGAATAACGGTGAGATGTCAGCCAAGATGTTGTGGAATGCTTCTGGGCTAGATATTGATGCTTTCTATCAACAACTCAGAACTGAAATGAATGAAGGTTGGATTGTACAAACAGAAACTGCGTATGTACAAGAAGAGGATGCAACCTAATGCACTTACGACGAATAAAGCTCCCTGCATTTCGTAATCTCAAATCATTTGAAATTGAGTTTTCGGAAAGGGCTGATGATACAACGATACAAGAGGGTGGACGCGTATTCAGTAGCCATGCGGTTATTGGTGCCAATGGCACGGGCAAATCAAATTTGATCGAGGCCATTATTATGATCTTCCGAGACTTGGATTTATACCAAGTTGCCAGTTTTGATTATGAACTCGACTACCGCATTCGAGGACACGAAATTGAAATCAAAGCTGTTGCCAGCAAGCGGCCATCGGTTGTGATTGATGGGGAACGAGCATCCGCTAAACAACTTCGTGACGAGGCGCGTACATATCTTCCGTCCAATGTATTTGTCTACTACTCAGGAAAAAATGATCGTATCGAACAACTCTTCCAAGCTCATCAACGTCGTTTCAATCAACGAATGGAAATTACAGCGGAAGAATATTTGCCTGAGCAACTTCTGCAAAACTTCACTGGCGAAGAGGAACAAGCTCAGGCCATTGAAGAGCATACACGGCTTGCAAACCAACGTCGAGATCAACTTGGCGAAGACCAGTTGCGTAGACTCTTCTATTGTCGTGGTGGGCATAGCCAACTCGTTCTGCTTGCCTGTTTGCTTTCTGATGATGCACTATTTAAACGGCTACTCAACGACCTCAATATTGTTGATTTAGATTCGGCACTATTTGTTCTCAAACAACCTCAAAGTTTAAAGAAAAATTTGAACGAAACTGACATTATAGAAGGTGATAAGCGTTTTTGGTATGCTCGTGGTGAAGTCATCAGCGAATTTCTGGATAAGCTTTGGCCGTTAGCCATTGCGCCAATTGATCACACCGCAGATAAGCTGATTGATTTTCGTGGTCGTACCGAGAAACAGGAGCAACTCTATCTATTCTTGCCTGACAAAGAGAGGCTTTTAGAGCTTGGAAATCACGTAGGTGCGGCGGACCGTTTTTTCCGGTACGCCGAAGCTGCATACATTGGCGATTTAATTGACGAAGTTCGCATCACGGTTAAGCATAAAGATGCGGAAGGCAATATCAGTTTCAATCAGCTTTCTGAGGGTGAGCTACAACTATTGACTGTTCTTGGATTAATGCGAATAACCAGCCAAGACCACTGCTTATTTCTACTTGATGAACCTGATACCCACCTCAATCCAATTTGGAAATTACGCTACTTTGATGAGATCGAAAAAGTGGTGTGCAGAAATGCCGCACAAACAATTGCAGGTAATTCACAAATTATCATTACAACACATGATCCAATCATGCTTGGAAGTTTGCGCCGAGAACAAGTACGAATTCTGCGTAAAGAGCGCGGTCTGTCTGTTGTTAAAGAACCAGACCAGCATCCACAAGGTATGGGTATTACGGGTTTACTACGGAGTGAATTATTTGGTCTCACGTCCACAGTTGATTCAGAAACCCGTCGGCGATTAGATCGGCGAAATTACCTTTATGCATTGGGTAAGCAGCGGACACAGAAAGAAGATGAAGAGATGAATCGCTTAAGTGATGAGCTTTCAGATTTGGGTTTCTCGACATCAGACTTCAAGGACCCTTATTTTGCCAAATTTGTCAGTAAAATGGCATTACATACAAAATTCCATAAGGATGTACTGACACCAGAAGAACAAAGAGAACAAGACGCGATTGCGGATGAAATTATTGAGGAAATTTTACGCGAGGAGTAAGACAACGATGCGCTTCATTGATTTAGACAGCCATAGCCCCGATGAGGATGAACAACTCAAGAAGGCTGAATGGCTAAAAAAATCGAAACAATTAACAAAGAAACTTATCGAGCTTCATGAAAAGGGTGATATTGAAGGTCGCAATAAATTTATTGAGGCTAACAAACAGCATTGGGGTAAAATAAAGGAATGGTTGCTATTACTTTCACATGGGAAGTGTTGGTTTTCGGAAGCAAAAGATATTTTTTCTCATATGGATGTCGAGCATTTTCGACCCAAACTCGAAGTGAAATATATAGACCCCAATAATGGCGAAACCATAAAACAAGGTGGCTATTGGTGGCTTGCATTTGATTATCACAACTTTCGAGCCTGCGGAAACGTGGGGAATCGTAAGAAAGGAGGTTGGTTTCCCCTAAAGCAGGGATCACTAATTTCCCAATATGATTTTCAGTGCGAAGAATCAGAAACTAATGTTCTCCTTGATCCGACTGACCCAGATGACGTAGAGCTAATAGCATTCAATGAAGAGGGTATGGCTATGCCTGCGCCAGGAATTACCGATTGGGAAATAGAGCGCGTGAAAATGACTATCAAAAGATTGAAACTCAATGAACACGCCCCTCTTTCCGAAGAACGTAGAGTTGTTTGGCAGCGTATGACACTCGAAATACAACAATATAAACGATTTAAAGAACGTTGTGGAAAAGGTTTGAACCCAGGTGCAAAAATCAAAGTTAAAGAGCATGCACGTACAATCAAAGAGATGACACGCGAGTCAGCAGAGCTTTCTTCGGTAGCAAAATGGTGCGTATTGTTTAACAATGAGCCTGCGCTTACTAGGCTAATTTCCTAAATGTTGGAGACTTTCGCCTTGGACATCTAATTTATATAAATACATTTATGGCTTGTATAATGGTTGATAGAGTATAAATGTTATTCTGACTATGCATCATTAGCGGAGGACATATGAAAACATATCCATTAGGGGACTTGACGGAAGCACAACTGCTTGAAGTTGTATCATTAAACGAAAAAGGGACAGCCGATTACCCTTGGCTGGACGTATCTGAAATCTCTATTTCTGCGGATGAACAGGCTGATATCAACAAAATTCAGACGAGATTAGCAAGAAGCCAGACAACGCTCATCAATGAGGCAACGATCTGGGCACGGGGCATTTATCCACTGTTAATTTTGGCAGAGCGCGATCAGATTGAGGCATGGGCAGAAGTGTCTCTGTCTAGCATGTTTGTTGATGTCAAACTGACTGGCACAGCCGATGGGGTCATTGCCAAAGTGATTGCAGGTATTATGCGAACACCATATCTTGTGACATTGGAAGCAAAGCGGTCGATTGAGGCCAAACACCCTCGTATTCAGTTTTATGGTCAACTGTTGGTAGCGGCCAAACTCAATTGGCAAGCACAAACGCAGTCGTCGCCTGATTCAAGCATGGAAATTTTTGGATGTTACACGATTGGTGATGTATGGACCTTTGCCCGTGCAACAGTTGATGGTATTGATAAAGACAGTGGAAAACCGTTGATGACGGTTGAAACGTCACGTGAGTATGTTGAACGCGTCGAGGCAGCGACTATTTTGAAGATATTGAAGAAAATCATTGCTCACTATCAGGAATAGGTCGCTATCCTCTCCTCATTTTACACTGCTTATAACCTTTCTAGCCTGGCCACTTTGAACAGCTATGTGACAGTTTCAAGCAGCAATTGTCATGCTATACTGAAATCAAGACAAAATTGATTCAGAAAGTTCAAAAAGGTAGGGAAGTAAAAATGACAAACACAACTAACACAATCAAATTAACAGCAATCGCAATCATCATCATCCTGACACAGGTTTTCGGCGCAACAGCCGCCTTCGCTAGCAGCGACGCGACCAGCTTCGTCAGCGGCACAGTTTGGGCAGACGAAAACGGCAACAACATTCCAGCAATTCCCGCAGAACAGATGTGGCGCTCAGCCAGAAGGCTCGGACTTGGATTTAGTGTAAAAAAGAAAAGAATATTCACAAAAATCCCCGAATACAACATAAGACAG
>JBCCFC010001145.1:0-4382 GCA_039029935.1 Chloroflexota bacterium | reverse complement strand
GCTCATCATTGGCATAGCGAATCAGTTGGCTATGGGCTTCATCAATCTTTTTTTGGAGGTTTTCTTTGCCCTTTTTGCCGCTGGCGTCCTTTTGAGAAAGATATTTCAGTTCAATCAGATAGCCATATTTCATGTCGGGAAAACGGGCGACAAACGGCTCAAGGTAAAGGTCAACAAAGCCACCATTGGTTTCATTTTCGGACCATGTGAGAAAATGATGCGTGATGTTGAGGTAGGCGAGGAGGAACCCTTGGACCACCTTTTCACCATTGAGGTGGTCGCGCACAGAGGCTTGCTTTTGGATTTCATTGTTGATGTAATCAAACAGGGGGCACCATGCCCCCAGATAGGCCATATCCCCCAAGAGCGTGGAAAATCTGGCGATATTCAATTTAAAGATGTCAGCATCCTGAAATCCATCACGCAGATACCCATAGAGCAGGTCCTTGACGGTCCGATTGGGGATTTTCAACAGTGGAAGACCATGAACTGTCCCTCCAAAGGTCAATAGCCCTAAATAACAGAGTAATGAGGTAAAATTTTGCTCGTCCAACAGCTTGCGAACCGGAAAACTATCATTTACCGGAGAGATAATTTCGCCATCCTCAAGAATCTGTTGCAAGACACTAAAGTTGCCATTGAGTTCTGTCGAATCGGTTTCACCGTGATGTTCAGGTTGTCCTATCTCTTGAGATTCAGGTTGAGATTTGGATTGCTCCTCATCGGCAGACAATGGTTGCGTTGATTCAGTTTGTTGACCAGCCTTTTGTACTTTCTTTTCTTTTTGTTCTTTTAAATAACTGCTGATTTGTGAATCAACCGTCATCAGATAGCGCAGTTTGCCATAGTCGGTCCGAATATTGTTGTCGATGAGATGCTCTGGTAATTCCTCCTCTCCCGCGATAGCATCAAGGAAATAGAGAACCATATCAGAGTTGAACATAGATGTTTTTGCAGTACGGCTAAAACGATAGTTGTTATACCACACCTTCATCAAAGCAAACGTCTCATCAATCGGCAGTAGAAGAAGCGCCCGCTCCTGATAATAGGTCAGCATCTGATAAACTTCATCTTCTGTAAAGCCAATCATCTCATTAAACCGTCTGGTAAGGCTAATGTTGCTCCCGATATTAAATCCACTGGTGACATCATCCATTGTAATGGGGGCCACACCTGTGATAAACAGACGTGTCAACCCAGAAATCATGCCCCCTGTAGAGCCTTTGAGGACGTTGAAAAAATAACGGTAAAAGCCATCATCATGGGTCATGTCATGGTAGGGGTGTACGCCTTGGCTTGTGAGAATCGTGTTGGTGAAATTATCATACTCATCAATAAATACATAGGTTTTCAGTCCTTTGGGGTGCGTCTTGTCGAAAAGCCGTTGCATCTTTGAGGTAAATGTCCTTGCCTCACGAATATACACAAGTTCATTGGAAGTGAAGATGCGTTCATAGCGGTCGATAAATTTGTTCAATGTATTATTGATAACATCTTCAAAGGAATCACGAACCTTGTCCTTTTCGGCACTAACTACCGAAAAATTAAACAACATCGTCAAATAGCTATTTTGTTTGGGTGTTGGATGTTGACCGATATAGGTGTCGCCAAACAACTCATCAAAACGCTCGGCCATATTGATATCGTAATAATGCTGTAGCATCGAGAGAAAGAGAGACTTTCCGGCGCGCCGCGGTCGTAGACAGAATAGATAGCTTGGCGCACGTTCAATCATTGGAATATAGGACGTTTTATCCACGTAATATCCATTCTTTTCACGCATATCACTAAAATCTGATATACCATAAGGTATATATTTTATGTCATCGTACATTTCCTGCTCCTGATTTATGGTGTCAGAATACACTATCAAACAATTCTGATTACTCCCGCTAGAATGGCAGAGTGATGAAATAGGGTACTCAATGAACCCCAACATAAACAGTTTACATGACCGTTTCACAGTTTACAAGTTTTGCAGGTCATTAGTTCGTTAATGGGTAAGTTATTTAATCGCCATTCTTCTTAAACCGCAACACCCACCTCATAAAGCATTTGTTTGACATCTTCATTGGGAAATTGTATGTCCTTTTGTAGACTATGCTCCATACCGACATAAAAGGTTCCCATTATCATAATGACATTTCGATATTGAACCATACAGTCCACATAATCTTGATGCAGGGCAAGTAGGCTACGTGCATGAATATCCTCAATATGTTTCAACAACGTAAACACGATTTGATCAAATTGACTGTCTGCTTGTAGACCATACCGTTCTTGAATCAGTTGCTTGTCAGGCTCGGGCAACGCATCGTATTTTTCTGCGGCGAAGAAGACCATGTTGGAGATGACGTGACCGTAAGCATAGTGTGTATGCCGATCAAAAAATTGCAATTCATCTTCACTTAACGGGAATTTTTTGTCAAGGACCAGCCCAAAATCGGTCAGATAAATGCGTTCGCCATCAGTCAACATATTTGCCATGTGCGCATCCAAATGAATGATGCCCTGTTTGCGCAAGAAGTCATGCACAGCAATCGTTTGCCCCAGAAAATAAGACATGCGATCAAGATTATCCATCAATAACGAGCGCACCATCTGAGGAATGTATTCCATAAAGAGCAATAGTTCATGTTCGGCATTGGCACGGTCGGTCATATACTGGCCGATGTTCTCATGGCCGCCCCAATAGGCGACATAGTTTGCGTGTTCTTCGGGCGACATGCCACGATGTTCGCTGGGGTCACGCTGCTCTTGCACGGGAATGACACGATAATGATAGAGCAGCGGAAAATAGTCAATCTCACCCTGCAATACCCAATTGGTGGTTTTGATATTTGCCAGCAATTCACGCCAGACCGAAAATCCCGCCGACCCAAAGCCATAGTTGTAGTAGGTGGGCAAATCGTATAGGTTCTTGGTGGCAAACATATGCTCGAATTCGATGCTGGTCACAGGCAGTCTTTTGACAAACACTGTCGTTCCCTCGATATCGAGCGTTTGGTGCTGTCCCCATTTGGTGTGAACTTCGAGGGGCTGAAGCAATGTGTATAGGTGTGAATTGTCAATCTGGGACAATGCTGAGTTCATTGCAAAATACTGTTGTCGTCGTTCGTGGTTTGTTTTCATCAGTCACTTCCCCTCGTGTAGAGTCTACACTGAATCCCAACACCCAGGTGTATAATGAGGTCGGTCAAACATCATCTGGCGTCGCGGACTTGCCCCCTCTAGCCACTCCGGTGGGATGGCCTGTGTCCAGCGATGAGGCGGTCCTGCTTGCTTGAAGATGTAGTTGACAAAAATGCGATAAGGCTGCTCAGAATCCAGCGGCTTGGGCGCAACCCCATGAAAGGTGCGGGCATTGAGACAGACCATGCTGCCGGGTGGCAACTCAAGGTGTCGAATCTGTAGCGGTCTTCCCGCCTCTTCGTCATACGCGCCAGACAGCAACTGGTCGGCTGTGACCGCTGTGGCCTCTACTGTAGGCGCAACACGATGGCTCCCCGGAATCACCGATAGACTGCGGTCGCCCTGTCGAAAGCCATTGGGGTAGTAGAGCATCTGAATATACCAGTTGTTGCGTTCAGCGATATTGTTGTTGCGTTCAGCGATATTGATGGGGTTCTCGTGAAACCAGTGGTGATGGTCTTGATGAAAGCGCAGTGATTTTGTGCCACGCAACGAGACATGCAGGGTCGAGTGACAGAAGTGATAGCCATCGCCGATGATCGCTTGCAACAGGGCAGTGACCAATGGCGCATCAAAAAGCTGGTCTGAACGTGGTCCCTTGTTGTTCCAATCTCGGATCAAGTGCTGGTAGGGATCACGTAGTTGGCCCCGTTCCTCATCGGTCATGGCAATAAATTCGGCGATATCGGGATGGGTCACAAGCTCATCTAGAAATTCGGAAAGGGCATCCTCCGTGAAGATATCGCGGAAGACGATAAAGCCATCTTTATGAAAGGCGGCGAGTTGGTCGGTTGATGGTTGTGTGATGGTGAAGATGGGTGAGTGGTGTTGTGTTGCATTGGTTGTCATGGTTGGTTTATACTCCTTCCTTAATCATCTAACTCTTTTGCATAGGCCAATTTCCAACCTGTGTAGACCAATGCCAACTTCTTAAAGGTAATCGTCTGGGCATACTTTTGCAGTCGCTCATCATTGGCATAGCGAATCAGTTGGCTATGAGCTTCATCAATCTTTTTTTGGAGATTTTCTTTGCCCTTTTTGCCGCTGGCGTCCTTTTGTGAAAGATATTTCAGTTCAATCAGATAGCCATATTTCATGTCGGGAAAACGGGCGACAAACGGCTCAAGGTAAAGGTCGACAAAGCCACCATTGGTTTCATTTTCGGACCATGTGAGAAAATGATGCGTGAT
>JBCCFC010001144.1:0-4383 GCA_039029935.1 Chloroflexota bacterium | reverse complement strand
CAGCAAATCCCCATTGAAGATGCGCTTGATGAAGTTGCCGAACAGCTTCTCAAAATAGAGGCGCGCCATGGTGCCGATGCCATCTGGCCATTGAGCTTGCACCAGCCAGCCCTGACCAAAAATCGGTTGTGCTAGACACGCATGCAACGCCTATGTTTGATAGTCACGGAAGCGTGATGGGCGTGGTCGGTGTTTCCGTTGACATCAGTGAACGAGTCCATGCCAAACGTGCATTAGAAGAAGAACATAACCTGCTGAAAACACTGCTTGACAACATTCCTGAGTATATTTATGTCAAAGACCGAGACAGCCGTTTTATGATGAGCAATTCCTCACACTTGCTCCATTTGGACATCGACTCGGAGGAGGCTCTTTTTGGGAAAACTGACTTTGATTTTTATGAAAAGGAAGCCGCCCAGTATTTTTACCAGATTGAGCAAGAGGTGATGGCGACTGAGGTTCCCGTCATCAACCACGAAGAGTCAATGATCTCTGTCAAAGATGGCACACGCCAGTGGCATCTCTCATCTAAAATTCCGTTGCGAAACCTTGAAGGACACGTGACCAGTTTTGTGGGCATCACGCGCAATATTACAGAACAAAAGAACACGGAGCAGGCACTACGCGAGGCCAAAGAGGAGGCCGAACGCGCTACACTCGCCAAATCTGAATTTTTAGCCAACATGAGTCATGAAATTCGTACTCCGATGAACGCCGTGATTGGCATGACCAGTCTTCTGTTGGACACACCATTGAATACAGAACAACGGGATTTTGTCGAGACGGTGCGTAACAGTGGTGAATCGTTGTTGACGATCATCAATGAGATTTTAGACTTCTCAAAAATTGAATCTGGACTGATTGAGATAGAAGCACAGCCGTTTGAACTGTATACTTGTGTCGAAGAGGTGCTAGATTTGTTTGCTGCACAAGCTGCAGCCAAAAAGTTGGAGATCGCGTATAGCACGGATGATCATCTCCCAAACACAATTGTCAGCGACGTCACTCGTTTACGGCAGATTCTTGTCAATTTGGTGGGTAATGCGATTAAATTTACACATGAAGGCGAGATTGTCGTTCATATCTCTGCATCGGCTGCAAGTGATGCACAAAATTCACTGGAAGACAGCCACAAGCAGACGATGTTGCATTTTGCTGTCCAGGACACAGGCATCGGAATTCCTGCTGAACGTATGGACCGCCTCTTTCAGTCATTTTCACAGGTAGATGCCTCAACCACGCGTCGATATGGTGGAACAGGTCTGGGGTTGGCAATTAGCAAACGACTCTGTGAATTGATGGGCGGCATCATGTGGGTCGAAAGTGAAGAAGGTGTAGGCTCTACGTTCCATTTTACAATTCTGGCACAGACATCATCCAGAGAAAAACGCACTGTCCACCCCAACACGCTCCTCACGAATAAACGGGTGCTTGTGGTTGACGATAACGCCACCAACCGCAAGATTATGGATCACCTGCTCAAACGGTGGCATATGAGTGTCGTCACAGCCACCAGTGGGCGGGAAGCACTCATGCTGGTCGATAGCCTGATTGCGATGAAGCGTGACCAAGATGATGAGTTAACAAACGATGCCCCCTTTGATATAGCATTGCTGGATATGCAGATGCCTGAGATGGATGGCGTGATGCTGGTGCAAGCGATGCAACAGCGTCCGCAACTCAAACATGTGCCAGTCATGATACTGTCATCGCTGGGTGCGTCGGATGTGAGAACTTTTGCTAAACAAACCGAAAATGTACGGATTGATTTGATTCTGACCAAACCCATCAAACATCAACTTTTGCAAGAAGCGATTGTTGAACTCTTTAGTATGCAAGAAGCATTATCGTCACAAAATCAGATAGAGGGTTCGGAGGACTCGTTGGGTACACAGACGCCACCTGCAACATCTTCGCCCAATGTGACAGCCAATGGTCAATCACCACATGAGCATACGGTTCCTATCGTGCGACGGACCTCGCGCACAAAGTCACTGGCGCAAACAGCACCAGTTTTTGACCAGACGATGGGAACGACATACCCCTATCGCATTCTGCTGGTCGAAGACAACTTGGTCAATCAAAAGGTGGCAACCCGTCTATTGGGGCGTCTGGGCTATCGTGCGGATTTGGCAAGCAATGGTCTCGAAGCCTTGGATGCCATCAAGCGCCAAGCCTATGACGTTGTGCTCATGGATGTACAGATGCCAGAGATGGATGGGATTGAGGCCACCAAACAGATTCGGCAGCATATGTGCCAAACTCGATCAAATCTGGATGCCAGTCTAGCAGATGCCAGTCTAGCAGATGCCAGCCTCACAGATACTGGAGCCATTAATAGCGACCCTTGCACCCACCAAATTCCGCCCTACATTATTGCGATGACCGCCGATGCAATGGAAGATGACCGCGAGCGGTGTCTCTCCGCAGGGATGAATGACTATCTTACCAAACCCGTGAAGGTTGAGCGGTTGGTCGATGCACTCCGACAGGTCAAGACGGTGTAAGTTAGCCAATGCCTATTTTAAGTAAGTTTTCATGGTACTCAAAAGCTGTTACACTATTGGAACAACTTTCATTGATTGATCTACGTTAACCATATCAGGGACAGGGGGACAGCTTATGAGAATTACCAATATCGAGGTTTTTCTGCTTTACGACCGCTTTGTTTATGTCAAAGTGGATACAGACGAAGGCATCGCTGGCTGGGGTGAAGCGGCGTTTCACGGGGGCAAAGTCACGGCACAGACTTTGCAAGCATTGGGGGAAAAGGTCATTGGGCGTGATCCATTCCAGACAGATGCGCTCTGGCAAGAACTTTTCCGTACAGGCTATCGGATTGGCAGCACGGGTGCACACATGGCATCTATCGGTGCGCTTGATATCGCCTTTCACGACATCAAGGGCAAAGCACTCAACACCCCCATATACAACTTACTGGGGGGTAAATTCCGCGACCGTGTCCCCGTCTATTCGAGCCTAATGGAACGTCATCTGCCGCCAGCACAAGATGTGGAAAAGATTCACAAACGGATGGAACAGGGATACAGTTGGGTAAAGCTGCATACCGCGACAGGATGGGCATTGGGTGCGTTGGATGCTCAATCCAATGACGGCACAATCGCGACTGTGACAGCCCTGCGTAAAGAATGTGGTGATGTAGACAAGCTCAAAATTTTGGTTGATGTGAATCAAGCCTATACGGTTGATGGTGCCTTATGGGTTGGGCGCGCGCTCGATGAGTTGCAGGTATCCCACTTTGAAGAGCCGATTGCGCCCTGGGATTTTGAGGGATACAATCGACTCCAGGCAGCATTGGATACACCGCTGGCCGCTGGCGAACAGGAATATAACTTGTGGCAGTTCCGTGACTTGATTACACGGGCCAACATGGACATCCTCCAACCCAATATCACCTCATGCGGTGGCTATACACAGGGCATGAAGATTGCGGCTCTTGCTGAAACATTCAACCGTCCCATAACCTGCCATAACACGGACCCGGCATTGATGACGGTTGCGCATCTACATCTATGGGCAACCTGCCAGAGTTGTATCTATCCCCAAGAGTATTTTGGCGAAGATGCGCATCCACTACGGGACCGGACGCCTGTTTTAAAGACTCCACTTGAGGTTGTTGATGGACATATCGCTGTCCCTGATGGCCCTGGGCTGGGTGTTGAGATTGATGAACGCATGGTGCGTAAAATTGCTGCGGGTGAAGTTTTGTAGTATACTACTTGATAAGTCAATCATGATTTGCATTAGTTTCCAATAAGATATTGAATGTCTTATTGGAAATGGACAATTTTAAAACTGGACAAAATGGGCTGAACATTTTAAAAATTGTCCATTTTTGTGAAGATGACCGAAATAGTTCCTACGTTAATGGTGTTTATCCAAAAATAAGGAATTAACAGCGGGCTATAATTTAGCAGCAGTTAGATAGGTGAACATACCTTCAGATGTTGTTCCAGTCTGTTGTTTTATGGTTTAATATTAAGGATAGCGGAAACGTGAATGTGTATTAAGCATAACAAACCTATTTAACAACCGCAAGGAGCAACTTACTCCAGCTAACAGGAGGTTTTAATAACATTTTGTTAGTGATGGGGTCGAAAATTTTTTCAACCCCATAGTATATTTCCCATTAAACCTTAATCCAATAATAAATATTAATAACTAAATATTTTCTTATAGTAACATCGGGAGCTTAAACAAATTAGGCTGAGAGTTCTTCTTGAAAAATTTAAATTAAATTTTCTGTGAAGATGACTGAAAGAACCTGACCAGGTAATGCTGGCGTAGGGAAGCGTCACAACTTGTTTGTTTGAACAAAGTCACCTATGCTGGGTGGCTTTTTTTTATTTAAACCACAAAAAT
>JBCCFC010001143.1:0-4389 GCA_039029935.1 Chloroflexota bacterium | reverse complement strand
CTGGGACCTAAAATCCCGACCGCATACAATTTTTGGGCTGTTGTCAATAGGTATAGCATACCAGTTCCCTGCTGACCTGCAATTGTCGTATGAAATATGTGCTGAACGCCTTGAATTCCTTGCGATGTGGTGATAAAGCGCGTCTCAATTATACGGCTATTCCCACCAAGCTGTGCTAATAGAACTTCGGGTTGAAACGTCTCTACCTGCGTAGATGTTGCTACCTCAATCTCTTGAATCCACCCATTAAGATTTGTGCCAATAATCTGAAATCGAATCAATGAGTCAGTATCGTCTATAGTGCTGTCTATGACTGTTGTGTTCTGTATACGCCAATTGACAGGTATTTGTAGATTGGAGGCGTGATAGAAGATTGGCTGATACGCTGTTTTGTTTTTTGCATAGTGTCGGTCCCGCACACGAAGGTGGCTCAATTCTTGTAAATCTTGCATATCAGCATAATCACGCTCTATCGCAGGGCTATCGCTTGATATATCCGAGCTTGTGGGTGTTGTGCGTTGGGGACGAGCCAAATAAGGCCAATGTATTGGTTTATACTTGGATGCGACCAATTCTGCTGCCGCTTGAATGTCCTCACGCAGGATATCGCTTGGCTCGGATTGGGCAGAGGCAACCTGTACATCGAATAAACATAAAAGTAGGCACACAGATAGAAATCGTTTCAGTGGCATCATCACACCTTTACCTGTTCATCGTATACGGTAACGAATAGACCTGCTGTATATCCTGAGAGACTTGGCCTTCTTCTGTTGGCAGGGCGACAAAAAAGGTTGTGCCAATCCCTGGCTCACTGCGCACCCAAATTTGGCCACCATGTGCTTCGACAATCTCTTTGCTTAAAAAGAGTCCCAGCCCCGTACCTGCCGTACTCCGTCGCAACCCACTATCGACACGATAAAATCGTTCAAAGATATAGGGAAGTTCCTCAGAAGGAATACCGATCCCTTGATCTGCTACATAAAAAATGACATTGGTGGATAAGTCCGTGGGTCTTTCTTGTGCGCTGGATGCGGTCTCACTCCATCCACCCATGCGAATGATCTTGCCATTGGGTGAATATTTGATGGCATTGCTCACCAAATTGGTCACAACTTGGCGTAGGCGTTCTTCATCCCCCCAAATGAGAGGTAACTTCTGTCCAAAGTCCACAACGATTTCATGGCCTGGCGATTGGACACGAAATCGATCCGCAACCTTCTTTAGCAACGCTGCGATATTCACATCCGCATAATCCAATCGTAACCCACTCGCCTGGATACGGCTTGCATCTAACAAATTATTGATTAGCCCTTCTAGTCGGTCGGCCTCTTCCTCAATGATCTGTAAACCCTGCCGTGCTGTTTCAGCATCCCAAGTGGCATCTGGGCGTGCCAGCGTCTGCGCATACCCCTTAATCAGGGCAACGGGTGTCTTTAATTCATGGCTGATGATTGAGGTAAAGGTCGATTTGATCTCTTCCTCTTGGCGAAACCGTGTGATGTCATAGACATTCACAATCACATTGACCAATTGGTTGTTCTCATCATAGAGCGGTGTATAGTTGACGGAAACGGTAATTTTATCATTGGCCGTTAACTGTAGGTCGCCCTCGCAGTGGAGATGCAGATTGGCAAAAAAGCTGGTGAGGTCGTCCGCCTCTGCAATATCCACACCGGATAGATTCTCAAAGGTCATCACCTCGTGGTATGGCCGTGCGATTGCTGCCTCGGATGCAATCCCCAGCAGATTCGCCAATGCTTGGTTGATCACCAATACCTGCAAATCAGCATCCAAAATCATAATGCCATCTGCACTGTTTTGAATGATGGTTGCCAAACGGCTGCGTTCCGTCTCTAATTGTTGGTATAGGCGCGCATTACGCACAGCAATCGCCGCCTGATCTGCAAATGCTTGGAGAAACTGCCAGTCTGACTGAGTGAACGCATATTCCTCTCGGAATAGATAGATAATGCCCAGCAGCTCACGCTCCAGCAAAAGCGGCAGACCGATGACTTTCCCCAGTTGAGAGCCCAGTTTCTCTTCGACTTGACCCACTCGTTCTTGAAGATCAAAGAAATAGGCATTGAGTATCGTGGAAATATCATCAGCGTCGTCTATATCGCCAGTGCTAGATTGACGACCAGCGTCCATGCTAGATGGCTCTTCCACAAATGGTGGCGCGGCCAATAGTGGGGCAAAGGCAGGCAAAGCATTGGGGGAGATGCCATAAATCGCTCGAATCTGTAGTTGATGTGTAGAGCGGTATTGTAATGGGCGGTTACGCAACGCCTCCACTTCAGTTCCGTCTTGTCGTAACGCAATCAGCCCAATGCGACATCCGACCATTTCCGCAGCACTATTCAAAATCAGCTTCAATAGGCTGGGTAAGTCTAGGCGTGAGGTCATGGCGCGGGTAATACGCACCAAATATTCACGTTGGCGCAACTGATACGTTGCCATCAATGCGGGTACATTGAGATTGCCTGTACCATCACCTTGATTGGGTGGATGCATGGTTGAATTTACCAGTGTACGTTCCATATCAATTACTTAAAAAGCTTTCAGCGAATCAGCCGTCGGCTTTCAGCCAGAATCTGACCTTGTTTCTTGGCTGATTTTATCCTTTCCTATGTAACTAAAAAAGAGGGCGTAAAGCTATCCGGCAATAGGTCCATCATGGTCGTTGTGCGATAATTGCCTGCTTCATCGCTAATATATACCGTCATCTCTGGCCCAAGCTCGGCCATGACTTGGCGACATATCCCACAAGGGCTTCCGCCATTGACTGTGGCAATAGCAATGGCTAGGAACGTCCGCTTTCCCTGTGCAATCGCAGAGGTGAGAGCAACCCGTTCTGCACAAATGCAGGCAGGGTAAGACGCATTTTCAACATTACAGCCTGTGACGACCGTGCCATCAGCCACCAACACCGCTGCCCCGACAAGATAGTTACTATAGGGTGCATACGCGCGCTGTCGTGCATCAATCGCCTGCTGCACAAGTGTGGACGGATTAATCTCGACATTGAGTGCCTTCATAAAATCCCCAATATTTATGATGTTAGATGAATCCACAGAATAAACGAGACATGCACACTTCCAGGAAGGGGGATCAAATACGCGAGCAAGATACGTAGACTGCATCCCCTTCCTGGGAGTAGGCTCAGTATTTATTTTTGTGGATTTGCCCAATTAATTTCGATTTTAGATTTTCCAATTGAGAAAAGGGACCAAGCGGGGAAGATTGGATTCATTCTCAGCAAAAAACGAGAGTCCATTGGGGACAAATTGCTGTGAAGCGTTTGTTGTTTCTTCGATGTGCTCCGAATAAACCATCTCAGGCAATCGCTCTATATGAACGTCTTCGATGCGGTGTCCATCCAGTGACCGAATTCGGAAACGCCACTGTTCATAGACTGTTGCCTCACCCTCCTCTGGAACGTGTCCCAATTGGCGATATAAGAAGCCGCCAAGTGTATCGGCATTACTCTCTGGAAAGGTAATCTGCAACAGTTTTGACACCGAGTCTAAATCATAACGGGCATTAACAATGTATGTGTCATGCCCAATTTTTTCCAACAGCGCATCCTCATCCGTATCATATTCATCTTGAATATCACCAACAATTTGCTCAATCAAGTCCTCAATTGTCACCAATCCCGCCGTGCCGCCATACTCATCGACAATCAAGGCGAGGTGAACCCGCTCTTGTTGCATATCACGCAACAGCCGATTCACTTTTTTGCTTGATGGTACAAAATAAGGGGAGCGTATCATTGTGCGAATAGACCCAGGTATCAGCTCTGTGGTCAACCCTTGCTGAAAAAGACGTAGGACATCTTTGGCATAGAGCACACCCACAATTTGGTCCAACGTGTTTTCATAGACAGGAATACGGCTGTGTCCTGCGGCAATAATCACATCCAATGCATCGGTCAACGTGGTGTCGATGGAAACTGTCACCATATCCATACGCGGGACCATCACGCTTGTCACCGCGATTTGATCCAAATCAAGGATACGAGCAATCATGGTCTTCTCGCTCTCAATAACGGTCTCTTTCTCGGCGCGAATTGTGACAAGCTGGCGCAATCCTTGCTCTGTCAACAGAATATTTTCATTGACAGGCGAATCAGATCGCTCAGGTGGTAACGTGGTCAATTGGCTCCCAATATCAAGAGACAATCGACGGCTTAATTGTTGTTTGAGTCTTTCATTTAATTGACGAAGCAATTGCAAAAACGGCCATGAACCGTAAATAAGGAATTGCATAAAAGGAGCCAAACGCAACACAATCTGTGTAGAGTGATGGCGCACAAGGCTTTTTATGCTCATCTGGAGAAATACGGCAAGGAGTGAAATTGAGGTCAGTATCAGTAGAATGGTCACT
>JBCCFC010001142.1:0-4390 GCA_039029935.1 Chloroflexota bacterium | reverse complement strand
TTGATGAAGCACATCGCCAAGCTTAAAAAGCGTCCAAAATATGCGTTCTGGAAGCAAGTTGGTTCACAAGCCATTCAGGATATTGTTGACCGTATCGACAAAGCATACAAACTCTTCTTTCGTAATCTTGAGCATGGTATCAAGACTGCTCCACCCGGGTTCAGGAAAGTTAAGAAATACAAGTCTTTCACACTCAAACAAGCTGGATGGGAACTGTTAGATAGCAACAAAATACGCATCGGTAAACACATATACAAGTTTGTCAAATCTCGTGATATTGTTGGGACTATCAAGACCGTAACGATAAAGCGTAATTCAAAAGGTGAATTCTGTCTATACTTCTCCGTCATTCACGAACAACCACAAGTCATCGCCACGACTGGTAAAATAGCGGGCTTTGATTTTGGATTAAAGACATTCCTAATGTGTTCAGATGGGACTGAAATAGAATCACCACAATTTTTGAAACAAGCATTAAATCAGCTACGAAAAGCCCAACAGCAATTGAGCAGAAAGAAAAAAGGTTCTTCTCGCTATAGAGCTTGGCTCTATGTTGTTGCAAACCTCCACGAACAAGTCGTCAACAAACGTCGTGATTGGTTCTTTAAGTTAGCCCACGAGCTAACGAGCAAGTTTGACTACCTCTTTTTCGAGACATTGAATATCAAAGCAATGCAGCGTCTCTGGGGTAGAAAGATAACCGATTTGGCTTTTGCAGAATTCATACAAATTCTTAAGTATGTAGCCCAGCAAAAAGGTGTAATCATTCACTTTGTTGATAGATTCTTTCCATCTAGCAAAACATGTAACTGTTGTGGGTATATCAACAATGAACTGAAACTATCAGGCCGACATTGGCGGTGCAATGGTTGCGGTAATCATAATAACCGTGACCATAACGCTGCCTTGAATATTGAATGCGAAGGGGCATCTTCGCTTGGCTTAGGCAATGTAAGACAGGGTTCTCCTGCTATTGCTGCTTAAAGCCTCAGAATTCCCTGCTTTTAAGCATAGGGAGTATGTCAAAGGGTTTAGTTATAATACGTATGAACATCTGTTATATCATCATTTAATAAGTATAGGTAAAGGTCCGCTTTCTATGGAACAAAGTCTATTTACACAACCCAAACCAATTTCTCTAACCTTCAACAACGAGGCTGAAATTGTCGTTTATAACTGTGATGTCAATGATTTCATTAATACATTGCCAACTGAATCCGTTAAACTGATTATCACATCACCGCCCTATAATTTAGGCAAAGCATATGAAAATAAAGTGGGTATCGAAACATACCTAGCTCAACAAATTGAATGATGCATTCGAATCAGCATTTATTGAGTATAAATGGGATGCAAAAGCTCGAATCAAATGTGATTATCCGACTAATTTTTATACTGAGGAGTATTCCCTGCCATCTGTAACGCGAAATGCATACAGAGAGATGGATTTCGTTAAAAATCGACTTGGGGTTGAGGTGCAGTTTGGTAAATATGCATTTATGGTTTACAACGTATGTGCCAAAATGACTATCTTCCACAATAATTGTCCTGTAACGATATCAATAACAACAAACTATCTAAGGAGTATTTCAATGGAAATTGTTTCACGTGTATTATACGGATTGCCAATGCTGGTCTTTGGCGTGTTTCACTTTCTCGGTGCAGCAGACATGGCAGGCATGGTTCCCGCCTACATGCCCGGTGGCGCAATGCTGTGGGTGTACCTCACAGGTGTTGCCCTGATTGCAGCATCTATTAGCATCATGGTCGGCATCCCCAGATACTTGAGCCGCATTGCCTGTATTCTGCTTGCGGTGATGTTATTGGGCTTTGCCTTTATGATTCACCTGCCTGGTGTCATGGCTGGTGACAATCCAATGGCAATGCCAAGTCTATTGAAAGACCTTGGCTTGGCGGGTGGTGCGATTGCCCTTGCTGTGATTTTTGACTAAGGTACAGAGTACGGCAATCATAGCGACTCTACAACAAATTTCGATGAGACGCGGATTGTAACCGCCTCAAGCAGAAATCCGCTCCAGCCCTCACTCTGCTGTCGTAGTTCATCAGCGTATAAAAAAACGAGCTTTATCAACCAATAAAGCTCGTTTTTTATTTGTCATAATCTTACAAGTTTATTTCAAAAGTGTAAAATGTAGCTTACATTTCACTGTCACCTATAGACATTCAAGCCAACCTCTGATATGCTTAAAACGATTGACTCCATACATACTTGCCACACAAATTTTGCTAGAAAACGATACTATTCGTGAATTACGATTAATTAGGTATACATACACGCCTACATCGCTGTTGGTCAATATGAAGGATAAAGGAATGACAATAAAAGAACGAATACAACGCAAAGCACCTACGCAGCTAGATGAACAAAGATATGCACAACTTTCTCGATTAGATAGACGCGGTGGCGACGTACAACGTAGTGTTGAGAGTAACCATACAGGAACAATTCAGCGTGCCAGCCTAGACCCTAGCACGTTGACACCACAGGATGCACAGTACCTCCAGCGCACCATAGGCAATGCTCAACTCACAACTCTTCTCCAAAATCACAATGGCGGCGATGATGGATCGAGCATTCAGCGGACATCAGCCCCTACACAGATTAACTTTGAACGTAGCATCCAGCGTATGACCCACTATGTGGATTTGCTGGTGTCAAAAGGAAAACAACTGACTGCACAATCTCCACAGCATCAGACAAAAAATACAGAAAAAAATATAGACCCTGCCTTATCACAAGTGCAGCGTACTGATACCACTCAGCAGGCACGAGAATCGGGTGAGATGATTCAGTTGGCGCGATTCACATTTAAAGATCACAATAATGAATCTTTTTATGCAATGCTTACAACCCCAGATGAGCTAATCCGTGATGGCGGAAAGATGAGTAAGACAGGGACAACAACGTATGATACGATTGTGGGAAAGTTATCTGACTTTGTGAGTAATGCCTCTACGTATACGCCTAGCCAAATTGTTTTCAAGTTAATCGAAATTAGAATATTAATTCGTAGATGGAACTTAAAACATGAGATAAAAAGCATGTTTCAAACACCTCGTTACCGTGCGCTTAATCAGCTATACAAGGAAGCTAAACAGGTGATGAACATGATTTCACAGTCGAGGAAACGCAAGAAGAAGCGATCAATCTATGACGATGAGGGGGTGACACCTGGACAAAACAATATTGAGCCTTTGGTGGGGGGACCAGGCAAAAGTGGGATTGGTCCAATCAATGATGATCAAGATATGGTCATGACCCGTGGTCGAAGCGGCTTTACGCCTTTAAGCGGGGGACCGGGCAAAAGCGGGGTTGGTCAACTCGATGACCTCATGGATATGGACATGGTGGTGACATCAGGGGAGACTGATAGTGGCGATGATCTCCGTGAGGATGAGTTCGAGATCGTTGGGGAAAAGGATGAGCTTGATGAAAATGGTTCAACACCGATGGGTATTTCGCTGAAAGAGTTTATGGACGAGCATACGTCTAAAACCCCGGGCCATGACGATATTGATGTTGATCTTCTATAACTCGCTTCCGCTTAACTCTTCTACCGTTAAATCGGGCCAGAGTTTGCGTTGCCATTTGGTGTAGTCAAATGGTTCACGCAACATCAAGCTGATAAATTTTGCGGCATTTACTTCGCCTAGCGCGTCGGTGAGTGCTTTGACGCCCTTGATTTTGAGTTCTATGTCTGTCATGATCCATGCCTGTCGTATAAAATTTACGTCGCCTTAATCTCTTCTGGACTCGTACCAATTGACAATGACACTTTTCCCCATTCGTGTTTGGCTAAATGCACAAAAAGCTGTGCCCAAATCAAGTCGCTCTTTTCCTTCCAGCGTTTACCATCAAATTTACGGCTGACGATGACCAAATGGATGCTGTCTTCGGGTCCGTCGGAGACATCAACTAGGTCATCGGGGCCGTTGAAGTAGCCCATTTTGAGGATGTGATATATTGTTTGTTTGATTTGTGGATCGGCCATATGAAATCTTAATCCTGTTCATCGAATGATACATACCCATCATGACTGACGCAACCCCTTGAGTTTGGTTGCTGCCTGTGCAGAAGTGTGCAGCACATAGTTGAGGCCACTAAACAATTTCTCCATGTATGACTCCGTATAAACGGCTCGGTTCAATGTGAATTGCTCGCCAACCAACTGTCCAAATTGCCAGGTAATACCATCCGTAACAATACCATATATGACTAATTCAGGGTTGTCGTTTATCTTCTGCGCAGCAACCATCCCGGCGAGACATTGCTTTTAGGGGTAGGTATTAGAGAAGGTGTGAAATTTGACAAAGAAGAAAAACTGAGTATAACCTAATCTGACAGTTATGTTAAATAAAATTATATTCA
>JBCCFC010001141.1:0-4393 GCA_039029935.1 Chloroflexota bacterium | reverse complement strand
GCCCGTACTATTGCGTAAGTTCTATTTATTATATATACTCAGAGTAAGATTATAGAAGGGATGTTCACGATGACAAAAAAATTGAGTGCCGCGACCAAACGCGCGGCAACGTATCCAAATCGAGACAGCGAATGGTTTTGTGGCTTTGCCTATACACCAGTGACAGGCATCGGCTATGAGGAGGGTGTTCACCGCCGTGACCCAACCAGCGTAATCAAAGTCGGCGACCTGTATTATGTCTACTATACCAAGTCGGTCGGTGTCTATTTTGGCCGCAGTCAGATTGGACATCCAGATGCCAAGCTCTTTCCGTGGGATTATGGTGACATCTATTACGCCACTTCCGCCGACGGTATCCACTGGGTAGAGCAGGGCTGTGCCGTCGCACGGGGGCCAAAAGGTGCGTTTGATGATCGCACGGTCTGTACACCGGATGTGTTGGCGCACGATGGCAAATACTATCTGGTCTATCAAACGCAGGCATCAGGTGTGTCATACAGCGGCATCACCGAAAATGTGGGTATGGCTGTTGCGACCTCTCCCGATGGGCCTTGGGAAAAAATCGACTCGACCATTATTGAACCAATGGAGGCGGGTGCATGGTTTGATGATGTGGACAGTTACAACACAGGCCACTTTATGGGTGCTTGTCACGATCCCATGCTCATGTACTTCAACGGTCAATTCTGTCTTTACTACAAATGCGGTGTGCAACGCAACCCAGATAACACGCCCAAAACACGCTATGCCGGGCCAGACACACGGTGGGGCGTCGCCTTTTCAGATAATCCCACCGGGCCATACACCCATTCTGACTATAACCCCATCACCAACAGCGGTCATGAGACCCTGTTGTGGCATTACAACGGTGGTATTGCCGCCCTCCTGAATCGTGATGGCCCTGAAAAAGAGACGATTCAGTTTGCTACTGATGGCATCAACTTTGAGATTATGGCGCATGTTGATCACTCACCGCAGGCGGGCGGCGCATTTCGCACAGAAGACACGGATGCGTACCCGCTCAAAGGATTGCAGTGGGGCTTGTGTCATCTTGATGAACGTGGCTCGCTCTGGAATCACATTGTGCGGTTTGATATTGACACAAGGGTCACGTATAAGCACGCCATGAGTTATCCACCAGTCAACAATGGCAGTATTTTTTGAGTCAGAAAAGCAACCTTGGACTTTTATAACCGTAGCCTCTTGTTCGACTTGAGAGACGCAGGCATCCCGTCGTCGATGGCAATCCAACTTATTTTGCAATTATGTGGAGGCCAACATTCCCAGCCTCCCGATTCGCATCCAGCACAGAAAAGGCACGCTCGCTCTTGGGATATGCACCTCAGTATGATATTATCGAGACCATAGATGACTCTGCTGAAAAAAGGTCAAAATAGCCCAAAAGTCCGACTTCTCACCAGTGGTAGAGAACATCAAATTTTACAGAAGTCGGACTTTTTTCAGGAGAGTCATAGATGCTGCACTTGCACAATAGGTGTATAAAGTCATGAAAGACATCGGTGTTGGCATCATCGGTCTGGGGATGGGGCGCAACATGCTGGCAATCAACGGCGAGTGAACGTCTGGGTGCGAAAAAGGACACGACAGTGAGGTGTTACTATACGGATGCTGTATATACATTGTTATGCATCAATGAGAATTCAAAGCAATTTCGATTGGCATCAATACGAGGAGCTACGATATGACTGAAGTCACAAGTAATTTGGAAATCGAATCGCCTAAATTATCCCCTTGCACCTTCTTGGACTTTCCGTTGGCTACAGACCTTGATAACTTTCAGGCAGATATCGCAATTCTTGGGGTTCCCTTCGGCATGCCATATACAGCAGACGCTATGGCGAATGATCAAAGCCAAGCGCCTGACGCAATCCGTCAGTTTACAAATAAATCAGATATCTACTATTCGGTCAATCACTATGATTGGGATCTTCGTGGTCCACTGCTCGATGGACGTGATATTCGCGTCGTTGATTGTGGCAACGTAACTGCCAGTATGTCTGATCACAAGCAACACTATATTCGTGCGGAGGAGGTTGCTCGCAAAATATTTAACCACAATGCCACATTAATCACATTAGGTGGGGATCACGGAGTCCCAATTCCGATTATGCGAGCCCTTGAAGTCTTTGGATCAGAGGTAACGCTGGTCCAAGTCGATGCCCATCTGGATTGGCGTGACGAAATCAACGGTGAAAAAGAAGGCTATTCCAGCCCTATCAAGCGGGCCTCTGAAATGCCCTGGATTAATGAAATTATTCAAATAGGTCTGCGTGGCATCGGCAGCGCACGTCAACAGGAAGTCGATGATGCTATCGCGTACGGTGTAACAATTATTGACGCTTACGAAATGCACGATATGGGTATCGATGTCATCCTCGATCAAATTCCGGATAACGCGCCGTACTATCTCACGATTGATGCAGATGGACTCGATCCAACCATCATGCCCGCAGTGTTAGCTCAAACACCAGGCGGGCTCTCATGGCTCCAGATTCGTAAGCTAGTTCATGGCTTGATAAAAAAGGGCAGAGTACTAGGCATGGACGTGGTTGAAATCGCCCCTTCTTATGATGTTGGAAACACAACCCTGATTCACGCCGAACGGCTGATATGTAACTTCATCGGTGGTTGCGTCCGCGCAGGGTATTATGACACTGAGTAGCACTTATAATTCAAAATGCATTGTGTGATCTCGATGTAATGCAGCAATTCATTATTCGATGCTATGCACCGAGCAGACCTTTGCGCCCTGATACTACAACGCCAAGATATGCCGCGCAATGCCAAACTCGCCTATATAATCATCATCGTCAATGAAGACCCAGAGACAGTTGCGGGTGTGATCCTCGAACCCATCAGCAACACGGGTGGAACCATCACACCCACCGATGAGTATTATCACATTCTGCGTGATATCTACGACCGACACAACGTACTCATGATCTTTGACGAGATCATCACGGGCTTTGGGCGCACGGGGAATATGTTTGCTGCATAAACCTTTGGTGTCACACCGGACATCATCTGCGGTGGCAAGGGACTCTCTAGCGGCGCCATCCCATTGGGTGCGATGATGGAGCGAGTGAGCGTCGACGCCTGAGACGTTGTCCATAGCCATTAAGTGCCATTATCAAGCACAGGCAGAGAACAGCGGGCAATTCGTGGATTTGCGATCACATATTCGACGGTCAGCTTTGCCCCAATTTGGAGTTGTTTGTAAAGCTGTTCCCCAATCGTCTCTACAAAGTCAAGGGTGTCGTTTCCTTCAACGGTCTCAAAGGAATACGTTATCTGATATGAGTGAGAAATGCTGCCTATTCCATTGTTCGATGATATCACTTTATGCTCAGTAATAGACGCTTGGACAGTCTCTTTGGGTGACGATTTAAACTTTCTAAATTGTAACCACCTGGGCAAACGGATAAGCGCAATGAGGATA
Organism: Chloroflexota bacterium; assembly: GCA_039029935.1. GTDB lineage: Bacteria > Chloroflexota > Anaerolineae > Caldilineales > Caldilineaceae. The sequence goes on along the minus strand of JBCCFC010001141.1, from coordinate 933 downwards.
ACGAGTGCGATGATGCTCTTCCCAACGTCTTGAAATGAAGACGCTGCGTTTTGATAGCGATTGAACTGGTTGACTTCGTTAATGAGCGGGTTTTCTGGTAGATAACGAATGGGCATCTGCTCACCTTTGACGACCTCTGTATACAGTTGCCAACTGTCCACCTCATCGACAATCTGCTTCTCTGCAGCCTCGAAGCCATATGTCACCAAATAAGACGTTCTTGTTGATGATCCGCCGAGACCATCACCAACTGTGTACGTATCTGTCCGCTTCTCCAACACCGTTGCCTGTGTGAATACGCCTGAGCTATCCAACGCATGGGCTATCTGTTGCTGATTGAAGCCAACGATGACGGGGATTAGCGCGATAATCAACACAAAAACCACACAGCCAAGTTCGATGATGACAGCACGTGGCCGTAACACGGGTTTATGTTTCATGGTTGCCCTCCTTTATACTGCTAAGGCTCTTTGCCATCTCATGGGCAACGCTCTGTTATCGACAGTTCAAGTGTCGAGGCAATGTCCCATTTGCTCAACATGCACATACACTATCTAATGGACCGAACGCTTTTTTTCGTCCTCTGGCTCCCTCTTTCTCATACTCGTCAATATGGCTGGTAATACCCTTGAGTATAACTGGTTTGGCGATCATCTTGTGGGTATGTTAGCATGGCTCGATAACTACATAACATATGATTGAGGGTTTGGGCGACGCCATAACTCTCAAGTTAACGGGCTATCCGGCGCCAAAGCGATGATAGCTATCGGTGGTGGCCATAGACAATAGCCACAAAGGAGCGAATTGTGATGACTGAACCCATTTTAGATTACGCATACTACTACTGGCAGACCGACAAGATACGACTACGCGCCCTGAGTATGGACGATGCAGGTCATCGGTTCGCAGGCTCTCTAGACAGTATTTCCAGAG
>JBCCFC010001140.1:0-4400 GCA_039029935.1 Chloroflexota bacterium | reverse complement strand
TATAATTATATAGCATATCACAATTTATTAAAATTAAACCTTACAATATTCTGCAACAAATGATGAATGTTGATACAGATTGATAAAGACAAGCAAAAGAACACTTGTTATTTATCATGACCATGCTATAATCTAATAGATTGCTTTGACTGAAAAAGTATCGAGGCGAGCAGATGGGTCCAGTAGATGGGGCATCTAGCAGACCTTATCACTCTATTACAAATATACATAAAGATGAGATAGATCAACTATGACTGTTCGTTATAGCAACCGAGATGTTGCCAACCTTTTATCTAATATCGCCGCCCGTATGCAAATTCTGGGTGTGAGTCGTTTCAAAATCAACGCCTATCTCAACGCTGCCGAAACCATTGATGGTTTGGGGCGTGACATTAATAGTATCCATGCAGATGGCGACTTACGCAAAGTGCCAGGCATTGGGAAAGGCATTGGTGATGCGCTCACCGAGTTGTTTGAGACGGGGGAGGTGGCCGATTTCAATGCACTCAAGGCGCAAGTCCCCAGCGGTGTTGTAGACATGATGCAAGTGCCGGACATGGGGCCAAAAAAGGCCAAGCGACTTTGGGAAGAGCTGGATATCACGGGGATCGACCAGCTTAGACAGGCCGCAACCAATGGTGAGTTGCGTGTGCTCAAAGGGTTTGGTGCTAAAAGTGAAGAGAAGATTCTCAAAGGCATCGAATTGATGGCAAAGCGGAGTGATGACCGTACACCTGCGGGTGAGGCGCGTCCATTGGCAGAGGCAATGGTGGCTGGGTTGCAGGCATCGCTTGAACAAGAGGGGCATACAAGTGCCATCGAGCGGATTGAAATTGCGGGCAGTCTCCGGCGCTGGCGTGAGACGATTGGCGATGTCGATATTCTGGTGGTCAGCCCACAGCCAGCAGTGGTTATGGAAGCGTTTCAGCAGCTCCCACTGGTGAGTGATATCAGTGCCAGCGGTAGCACCAAAACCAGCGTGATTCTGACCAACGGTCTTCAAGTTGATTTGCGTGTGGTTGAGTCCAAACATTGGGGGGCGGCATTACAATACTTTACAGGCAGCAAGGAACATAATGTCCCTGTGCGCGAACATGCGCTCAAAAAGGGGTGGAGTCTCAATGAATATGGACTTACTTCAACCAGTGATGAATCTGATGGACCTGAGCAACGTTTTTTTGAGGAAGAGTCCGACCTTTATCAATTTTTGGGGTTAGCGTGGGTTCCACCAGAGATGCGCGAAAATCGGGGAGAGTTGCAGGCGGCCCAACAGCAACAGATGCCAACGTTGATTCAGATTGAGGACATTTGTGGCGAACTCCATGGTCATAGCACCTATAGTGATGGCAGAAATACAATTACAGAGATGGCCGCAGCAGCCCAAGCCAAGGGCTATAGCTATTGGGCGGTCTGTGACCATAGCGTTGGTTTGGGGATCACGCAGGGTGTTGATGCTGCACAATTGCTTCAGCAAAAAGCCGAAATTGATGCACTCAATGAGCAGTGGAAAGCCGAGGGCATCGACTTCCGGCTGTTGCGTGGTGTTGAGGTGGAAGTGTTGGCAGATGGTGACTTAGGGCTGAAGGATGATGTATTGGCCGAACTCGATGTGGTTGTGGGAAGCATCCACAGCGGTTTACGTCAAGATCGAGACAAAATTACGGAACGGTGTCTCAAAGTTATCCGCAACCCCCATGTAGACATCCTGGGTCACGCCACTGGTCGTATCATTGGCCGTCGCCCCCCCTCGGACATCGATATGGAGCGCATTCTCCATGCCTGTGCGGAAACGGGGACCGTTATTGAGATTAATGCACACCCATCGCGTCTGGACATCAATGATGCCTATGCGCGACGTGCAATTGAACTGGGCTGCAAGATTGCCATCAACAGTGATGCCCATGTCAACACAGGGATGGACATCATGCGCTACGGCATTGGCGTGGCACGACGAGCATGGCTGCAACCAGAAGTTGTCATCAATACACGTCCGGTTGATGAGATGTTGGCAATGCTGAAGTGAGGCGAATCTATCAGGTAAACCACTTCTAGGAAGGGGTGTAGTCTACATGGTCTTGCCTGAATCGTCGTTGCCCCTTCCTGGAAGCATATTTGAGAAAGGATACATTGAGTATGTCTACGCAACCACCCAGATATGGCTGGCTGATTGGTGCAATTGTTGTGATCAGCGTTGCAATTGCCATCTATGCGGGTTTCTTTCAGCAACTAAATCCTACCTTTGGGGCCAACAGCGGCATGGCGGCCCAACCTGGCTTAACAGGTGGTGTCCTTATGCCCACAGCAACCCCGGATGCGTCCCAAGAGACGACTATGGTAGATGAAAACGCAGCAGCCTTGAGTGCTGACTTGAATAACGTGGATAGCCATTTGTCGGCAACCAACGAGCAGGGTATTCCTCAATTACTTGCAGGGTTGATGTTATCTGTTAACAGTCGCGATGGACGGGGACTGTCTCTTTATAGTGATATCGACCAAGCATCCAGCATCATGCACCAATATATGGATGGCACAGTGTTGACATTACTTGATCCCAGCGGTGACTATGAGGGGTTGCCCATACAGACAGATACGGGGATGTGGGTACGGCTGCGTGCGGATGATGGCTTGGTCGGTTGGGCGAATCTGGCTGACTTGGCGGTTGTGGATGAATAAAATTACATAACAGGATAACGGAGAAGAAGTCGTGAATTTTGCAGGATTATGGCATATTGTAGAGATGGATACGTGGGATCAAGATTATGTTAATATGGAACAGCAAGCCTATATCCAAATATCGGAAAAGTTGGGTGGTTCGTTTGCATTTGGGCTTGTTGCTGGTGAGTTGGAGGGCGAAGTCAACATGGTGCGTGGTAAGCGACGATTGACGTTTACATGGGAGGGCAATGATGAATTGGATGAGGTGTCGGGGCATGGTTGGCTGGAATTGATGGAGGACGATAAGGGCGAAGGAAAAATTGTGTTTGATGAAGGCGATGAGTCCTTATTTTGGGTCGCACTTGCACCATGAATCTTTTAAGTGAATTAGCGACTTTTGATGGTAAACATACAGATACACTTGCTGATATTGCATCGCGCCTATCACCAGAGCCATTTGTCATTGACGATTTATGCGAGATTGCCAAGGGCGATGATGCCAAATTGCAGTCAGCATCCACATGGATGCTAAAGCACTTTCAGGAAAATGGTGTGGTCTTCTCGACAGAGCAGACGGATGCGCTGTTAGGGCTGTTCGAGTACGCCATGCATTGGGAGGCCAAGTTGCATTTGTTGCAGATGATGCCAATGTGGGTGATTCCGGCAGCGCGTCAGGATGCGCTCTATGCGGTTTTGACGGGGTATCTGGATGACCGTAAGGGTAAAAAGTTTGTCCGTGCGTGGGCATACAATGGCTTGGCTGTGTTGGCCGACCAGTATCCCGAATGGCGGGTCGATGTGATGGCGTTGTTGGCACGTGGGCGTGAGGAAGAGGCGGCGTCGGTGAAGGCAAGGATTCGGAATATGCATACAGAGTTTACGTGGGTTGATTGATGGATTATTGACCTTACGCTGACTTTCATCCCTGTTCGACCTAATTTTTAATAGTTCTGTAATGGTCAACAACACCTTGAAAACATTTCGTAGGGGCGATGGCCTTGCGCTCGCCCTCATGTGCAGGCCAGGACGAGCGCAAGGCAGGGGACCCCTCTGGGGACCTATGAAGTTGTCTAACATCTATTTGACCATTCCAAATTTTTGATAGTTCATGATGATGTTAGCGCGGTATCACGTACTCGTTCCAACAGTGGTAACAACTTATATTTGCGTTGATGTTTTTGAATCAGGCTGGTGATGTATACCTGCCATTGTTTCGCCAGCCCTGCCTCAAGCAGGATGTCGCGCCCACGCCGCACCCACTCAGCGGCCTCAGCATACCCTTGAGATCGGTTGTTGTCCATGATGTTGGCGGCGGCTGTACGACACTGGTCAAAGGCCCAATGGGGATAGGTTGCTTTGACAGCTTCAATGACTTGGCTCAGGCCAGTACGCAATTGGTCGGATTCAACAAGGGCGATGGCTTCCTTATACATGCCTTCATGGAGATAAATGTCAATTTTGCCTTGGTTTCCACCCAGTGAAACTTTGGCGGTGGCAATCTGTTCGAGCAACGCGGGTTTGATTTCAGACCACTCTTCACCGCTGCGTTCTTGCAGATAGAGATAGTTTTTCAGCGATACGTTGTGGAGCACAGCCTGTTGTGCTGCCCATGTAGCAACCCCTGTTTGATGACTAAGTACCTCCCGGCCACCATCAGCACTGCTAGCATGGTCACGCAGCCAAATCGACAACTCCTTTTTGCCATTGGGGGATTCCAAGACCATACCATGCTGTGCAATCTGCAG
>JBCCFC010001139.1:0-4407 GCA_039029935.1 Chloroflexota bacterium | reverse complement strand
TCTCAAATAGATTAAATTTACAGAGTGTGATTATTTGGCATACTTGTTCAAAAATTGAGGTGTATCCAATGGCGGTAAATGTACTTGAAGAGACGAGTGTTGATTTTATTTCCTATGTGCCGACTGAGGCCAACATTGAAGCAAAAAAGCTGTTAAAGCTATACTGGACGTTGGATAATTGGCTTGACCATATTGATTTGTTTGAATTGCAAAAAATGCATGCGCAGGTGTTGCGTTTACAACTGACCCAACTTGTGCAGTACTATTTTGAGCGTGGGGAGCGGAATAAGGCTAAGTTAGCGGGTCTATTGATTGATGCCGCAATTCGTGGTGAAAAAATGGGATTGACTCAGGCACAGGTGGAGACAATACAGGCACAACTTATCTATTTTCAACGCGTCGAGTTAACAATGGATGATCTTAGTGCCTGCGACCGAAATCTCTGGGCACAGGGGATGTATCCTATGTATGAGATGCCTGATTGGGAAAAGGCCGTTTTGGATCATTAGTTTGGAGAATCTATGACCACATCATTGTATTTAGACACCACGATCCAATTAACAAAACTCTTTGCGCCCAGCGGCATCCAAAAACGAATACTAAACAAAATCAGGTCAAACACCTGTGTGACCTCGCGGTATGTCCGCATGGAATATTTACGCTGGTTAGGACCGTGTCTCCAATTACATCACATGCTCCAAGAAGAGTTACAGGACAATCCAGAATCGGCATTGGATGAAGTGCAAGCTCGCATTTTACTAGTGTATGGACGTGATAAGACCAAGATGTTGTCAATTCTGACCCTATTATCACGCACCTATGGCCGCACTGTTCCGCAATTATTTCTTATACAGCTAGAAACACTGATTGAACGTAAATTTGCAGAGTTGTTTGATGAAAATGTCACCGAACTACCTGACCCAATTAGTTGTCCACTAATGGATTTACGCGCCATTCCACTTGATGTAGGCTACCGTCTTGACCCAGACATTCCCTATCGACGTGGCGAAATGCCCTGCCATATTGTCGATTTCTTGCAGGGGCATCGTGAACAGCTAGAAGTTCTTGCCCCTGCGTTGCGTGGCAAGTATCCCAAATTGGCGGATGCGTGCCAACAGGTATTGGCAAACCCGGCAGAGGCACAAGGCAACACATGTAAGACATTGGGTGATGTGATTATTGCATTGCAGACACCCCCCGGTGCTATTCTGTGGACGACGGATGCTAGTTTTGATGTGATTTGTCCTGTGCTGGGGATTGAGCATGTAAGAGAGCCTCTGCGTTAAAATTTTTTCGCTGAACAGATTTACTATTGAATAGCACCGGATAGATTGTAGATTTCAGTTTCAATTTTTTCGATTTCTTCTTTTTCAGCCTCAAACTGATTCTGTAGATGAAGCGGTTCTTCACCTTTCGCATAAACGGCAACTTTCATCTCTAACTTTCGCCGATTGTTGTGACGATGTGAGAGCAATTCTCTAAGGTGATCTATTTCACTTTCATTATCATTCGGTATCGCTGACGACGGTTCTGATTGTGTTGACTGTCCCTCTATTTGCCTAACCGACTGAGAAGTATCGTCCTGATTACGAGATGGCAGAGATGAATCTGGTTTTGTTTGAGAGCGGATATTCCCTATCAAGTCGCTATCTACGTTGTTATGATTCTGCCAAGATAATTTTAATGAGAATCTTTGGGCTAGTGCCTCATAGCGACGACGGACATCGTCTTCAGGTAAATGCATCCAATGAGCGGCCTCTTGAATCCGTGTTTGATTGATTTCTTCTTGAGGGTCCCAGAAGGTCCCACCACGATCAATAAAAAGTACAGATAGTAGCTGACACTCTATATCATCTCTATAGGCCATTGCCAATGTTTTTAGCGCATTTCGTCGTATCTCAGAACGATCCGAGAACAAACGCTTCCACATAATCTCAAGCGCATCTGATCTGCCTAATAAGACAAGAGACCTACCAACCATATACCATTCAATTGAGCGTTCTTGGTCTTGTAATATCCTCATAAGAGGCTCGATTGCTCGTTTATCACCTATATCACCAAGTGCCCTCGCAACCCTATAAGGATTTCTCCCATCATCTAAAAGTGAGATTAGCAGTTCGACTGGGCGAGGATCACCTATATGACCAAGTGCAGAAACGAGTTCATCAAAACATGTTTTATATCGTCGCTTACCTTTTTCATCCATTAATCTTGCCATCAATGGCTCAACAGCTTCTTTATCGCCAATCTCCCCAAGTGCCTCAATAACAAGTTGTATAACCTTGTTATCAGGCTCATTTATATCAGGATCGTTAATATCAGGATCATTGAGTAGGGCAATCAATGGTTTGACGGCTTTGGTGTTTCTAAGCCTCCCAAGAGAATATATGGTTCTTTTCTGAAGACGAGTATAGAAGCAATTCAGCCGTTTCAATAGTGGTTCAACGAGCCGCTGCTCCTGTTCATGGCATAATATTCCGATTATCCAGTATAGTGCCTCTGCATCAGTTTCAAAGTTACGACAGTGTTGAATTAAAATATCTAATTCTCTAGGTGATGGTCGCCATACATCTTCATCATGTAAAACATCTAATGCCCAAGCTCCAACATGTGCAACGGGACCGCCTACCTGAATTATATGCAGCAAATCTTCTACCATGTCTGCTGCCTGTAGACTACTCTGAACGTCTCTGGATTTTACTAATTGTATAATTCCTAGCGCACCATCAACTATATCAATTAGCTTATCTGATTTTAGGCGTCTTATTTGTATCACAATCCACTCTGTAATCTGAGGTTCAGTTGTAGGTAGTGATGACGCATGTAGCTTGCAGCAAAGGCTCGCTGGATGATACCTATCGTCAAAACGACGACGACAAAACTCCTTAACCAAGTTGATACGTAACTCTTCGTGCCAATATGAGTGAGATAATGCTTCTGCCGAATGGTTAATACTCTTTCGCTGATAATCTTCCTCTATATGTAAAACAAATGATTGAAGTATATCTATGGCAACATCTCGACTAACATTGGGTTCATCTGCCAAACAGAGTGCTGCAAAAATAGCTCGTGGGCGTACAATCCATTTTTTATCAGCATCGGATGGAGGAGCAAGAATAGTTCGTAGAACCTCATCAACATCATCCTTTTCGCATAAAGTGATACATAGTCTTATGACCTCGCTCCAATTTTCATCAACAATTTGCTCTTTATGCCAAGATTTCGTTATGACTTCTATCGTTTGACTTGCTAACGGAACAATATGTTCTGCAAGGCTCAACTTCTTACTACAATTAGGGAAATATCCACGAACAATCGCAAGAGCCGCAAAATATTCTTGAAACGTCAAGTGACGGAACTCAAATACATCTTCAAGTTGTCCCTTATACTCAACATGTCCTACCTTAGACAGAATTCTAGTCTGTCGCTCTAATCGTTGAACAAATACCTTTGGCGTATGGTTTTGAACATCATCACTAAGGTCTGGATATTCTTTACGCATTTGCTTAAGGAGCGTAATGATTTCATCTCTACGCAATTGTTGAACACCATGCTGACACATCACATAGGCAATATATGAAAGTTGAGGGAATACCTCATCACGGTCCATAGGAGCGTCTACAACTTTGCGCCAGTTGAGAAGCACATCTAACGCTTCTGCATATAACTGAGTCCGCTTGCTAGGTAGCTTACCTATTTTGCGTTTGACCAATGCCATTGTTGTTAAGAGGATTGGTGTTCTTGTTAGCCATTCAATCCGCTCACTGCTATGGATATCGCTGATAAATTCTTCTGTGACAACGGCTTGCCGCTCTGGGGATTCGACGATTTTACACCACCGACGAGCGAACTCATCTTTATCCTCACTGGAAAAATCGGACATCATGAAATGTTCAAAACCTTTGCCGATACGTCGTCGCATTTCACGATACCCAACAATTCGAGATGTTACGATAATAGAGGCATTTGGATAGGCACTCTTTATGTATTCAATTTGTTCACAAAAATGAAGCCGTAACTGAGGGTTCAAAACTTCATCAAGACCATCAATGAGTAATAACGCATCACCTGACTCTAGTTTCTGTCGAGAAAGATTATACATAATCTCAATTTTGTCTTCATCTATTTCTATCTTTCGAAACACATAATACAGGATGTCCTTAAGTGTCCCCGATAAACAATGCTCGGGCAGATCGCGACAACGAATTAAAATAGGCAAGAAGAATTTCTCAGGGAGTGTTTTAACGTCAGGTAGCTCTCGCCAATCATGTTCATTTTTGAGTTTCAACAAAAAAGCAGTCGCAAGCCAGCGAATAAGTGTGGTTTTCCCTGAACCTGGGTCTCCCAATATAACGAGACTCCTTGACGTTGCTTTTCTTGATTCTGCATCGCTCAATATCACAGAAT
>JBCCFC010001138.1:0-4408 GCA_039029935.1 Chloroflexota bacterium | reverse complement strand
TGCCGGGGCATCCAAAAAAAATTTCAGTGGTCCTTATAAACTCATGACCCAAGTTCAATTGCAGTGGCTATACATCTGCTCGCTATTAGCTTTATATCCATCGGCTATCTCATCCTCCTGCGCCACGTAATGACCGTATTTTCCATTCCGCCAAAACTTGCCAAAGATAGATGAATATGGTTCAATGAAACATACTACAAATTTATACAGTATAAAATGGCATAACAAGGAGTAACTATGAACTGGTATTGGGTCATCGGCGGTATTCTGATTACATTTTCAGGCTTTATTCACATGATATTTGGAGATCGTTGGATATTCAACCAACTGAATGAGGAAGCGATGGCAACACATTACAGTGGTGAAATCACCAAAATCACATTGCGTTGGTTTTGGCATCTGGGCAGCTTTCTGATCTTTTTCATGGCCGTCCTCGTCCTGCTCATGGGGTTGACTGACGACCTCATTCCCGCTGAGTCATTTATTGCCCAGCTACTTGCCATCATCTATGCTGGGTTTATTGGCACACTGGTGATTGTCAACCTCAAAAATTTGGGAAACCTCAAAGCGTTCCCACAAGCAATTCTATTCATCATCTTTATCACCTTGCTGCTATTGGGGGCATGATAGGCACATGGAATTCGTACAGAAATGGAATCCTGATTACTAAAAATTTATGTTGAGCGCATTAATTTCATGGAATGGCCCCTACTTTTGGGGTATTAATTGAATGCAGGGGAAAACAACATGCGCTCTATAACAAAACAAATTGCAAAAAGTACATGGTCAGCAACAGGGTATGCATCCGCACGACTGCTGTTTTTGGCTATGTTACTGACTATGTTTCTGACAATATTTCTGGCTACGCTGCTGACACCGCAATCCGCCACAACCTATGCCAACGTACCCAACAACACACCGATTGACACGGATATCACCATTGATACCACCTGGACGGTGGCGGGGAGTCCCTATGTACTGGCAGATGATATCACCGTACACACAGGCGCTACGTTGACAATTCAGCCCGGGGTGGTTGTGCAGCAGGCGGGTTCCATTCGGTCGCTGATTATCCAAGGTCATCTCGACGCTGTTGGCACGGAGGATAATTCGATTATTTTTACATCGGATGAAGACAGCGGGGCCGAACAGTGGCGCGGCATCCAGTTTGACAGCGGGACAGGGCATCTGAGCCATGTGATTGTGCGGCATGGTGGGCAAAACTCAACACCAGCCATTCACATCGAGGGTGTGGCAATCGACGGGCAGGTACTGATTGAAAACAGCACACTCAGCCAAAATCATGGTTATGGCATCCAAGTGAAACCCAATTTTCTCCATCGAGTCGAATTTCGGAGCAACACATTTGAGGGCAACCGTTTGGGCAACGGCGTGGCGGTTGAGCGTGGTGCAGTTAGCAGCGATGCCACATTATTGGACCCGGGGACACCATCGGCCTATCTGTTGTTGGATGATATCGATGTCAGCAGCGGTGTTACCCTAACCGTTGAGGCGGGTGTATTGATGCAGCAGGTCAGCACAATCCGTTCGTTGACCATCCAAGGTCATTTGGAGGCGGTTGGCACAGCTAACCAACCCATTATCTTTACATCCAACGAGGATAGTGGAGCCGAGCAGTGGCGTGGTATCGTCTTTGATGCGGGCACGGGAAATCTGCGTCATGTCATTGTGCGGCATGGTGGACAGAATTCAACCCCAGCCATCCATATTCAAAGTGTGGCCCAGGACGGTCAAGTTGTGGTCGAAGAGAGTACCCTTGATCAGAATCACGGCTACGGCATCCAAGTGCGCCCCGCAGCACTACACCGTGTGCGCTTTGGCAACAACACCTTTACAGGCAACCGCTTCGGCAACGCCGTTGCCGTTGAAGGGGGGGATATTGATAATACGGCGACATTGCTTGTGCCCGGTACGCCACCATCCTATCATCTTCTGAGCGATGTCACGGTTGGCACAGGCGTCACCCTGACGCTACAAGCGGGTGTGATGATGCAACAGGTCAACTCGATTCGTTCACTCACCATTCAAGGGCATCTTGAAGCAGTGGGGACAACGGGCAATCCCATTATTTTTACATCAGATGAGGACACTGAGGCTGAACAATGGCGCGGTATTGTCTTTGACAATGGCACAGGTCATTTGAGCCACACAATCGTGCGCAATGGTGGTCAAAACTCAACACCAAGTATCCACATCCAGAGCGTACCCGCTGGTGGCGAAGTCTTGATTGAAGAGAGCACCTTGCACCAAAATCATGGCTATGGCATTCAAGTTGCGCCCTCGGCCTTGCACCGTGTGCGTTTTGGCAACAACACCTTTACGAGCAACCGTTTGGGCAATGGGGTCGCCATTGAGTCCGGCTCGGTGGGCAACAGCGCAACGCTGCTTGTTCCCGGCACACCGCCAGCCTATCTGCTCTTGAGCGATCTCACCGTCAACACAGATGTCACCTTGACCGTACAACCTGGGGTGATGGTCCAGCAGACAAACAGTATTCGCTCACTTACAATCCAAGGGCATCTGGAGGCGGTTGGCACGGCGGCAACCCCCATCATCTTTACCTCGGATGAGGATACAGCCGCAGAGCAGTGGCGCAGCATCGAGTTTGAGAATGGCTCTGGGCAGTTAGCGCATGTGGTTGTGCGGCATGGTGGGCAGAACTCCACACCCGGCATTCACATTCAGAGTGTTACGCAGGGCAAGCAGGTGGTGGTCAAAAACAGCACACTCAGCCAAAATCATGGCTATGGTATTCAAGTCCGCGAGTCTGCGCTTCATGCGGTCGAGCTTGGCGGTAATCTGTTTGAGGACAATCGTTTGGGCAATGGCGTGGCAATTGAGAGTGGCACAATCGACACCTCGGCCACCCTGTTCAATCCTGGGACGCCGCCCGCCTATCTGTTGTTGGGTGATGTGACCGTTGGTGATGGCGTCGTTTTGACCATCAATTCGGGGGTGATGATGCAGCAGACAAGCAGTATTCGTTCGTTGACCATTGAAGGACAACTGGATGCTCTTGGCACAGTCGCCAACCCCATCATCTTTACCTCGGATGAGGACAACGGGGCGCAACAGTGGCGCAGTATCGTTTTTAACGATAGCGTCGGCACGTTGCGCAATGTCATTGTGCGGCATGGTGGACAGAATTCCAGCCCCGCGCTTGATGTCAACAACAGCCAAGTGACCCTCGACTGTAGCCAGATTGTCGATAATCATGGGGATGGCATTCGCATACGTGGGGCTGCGCCTAGCCTAAGCATGAGCAATGTGACGGTTGATGGCAATGGTGGGGATGGGCTGGACAACCAGAGCAGTGTGCAGATTGATGTGCGCAACACATGGTGGGGTGCAGCCAACGGGCCAGGCGGCATAGGCCCCGGCACTGGCAATGCGGTGCAAGGCGATGTCCTCTTTGATCCGTGGCTGATTGCAGCACCGCCAGCGGATTGTGGGCAAGCACCATCATCACCGACATCAACGCCTACACTGACGCCTACACCGACATCTACTCCAACACAGGTTGTGATTGTCGATCCAGGGACACAGACACCCATCCCCACACCGACACCCATCCTCACTGCAACGCCGACCGCAACGCTAGACCCGTTAGAGTTTGATGGCACACCACCACCCACAGAGCCTGTACCCACATCAACATCTGTGCCTACATCAACACCAGCACCCACATCAACACCGCCACCACCAACGGCGACACCGAATCCTGAAGAGGAGGAGCCAATCTGCTGTGCCATCAATGTCATCTTCTTTGGCGGCTGTTTTGCCAACCACGCCCAAGCTGCGAGTGCAGATGCGAGTGCAGATACGACTATATCTGCACTGATGCCAGCCTTTATCACCAACGAAATTGCTGTAGGATCACCCGCACAGAATGAACCCCCTGTCGAGACCTACACACGGTTCCGTGACGAAACCTTGAGCAGTACACAGACCGGCTATGGCTACATTGCGCTCTATGAAAAGCATACCAACGAGTTGGTGAACATCCTTGATGCGGATATCGAGTTGAATGCGCGTGTCGAAGCCTTTTTGGTCGATGCCGCCGATGAATTTGACTCGCTGTCTGTTGATGCCACCGAGGGTGCGGTCTTGTCACAGGCGTTGGTCGATGAAGCCAACGCCATTGTCGATGCGTTGGTGGCTGCGGGGAGCGATGTCTTTGGGGCCGATATCGCGGCCACGTGGGAGACCATGGCACTGGATGAACAGGTGGATCAGGAAACCAAAGCGGTTTGGCAGGCGATTCAACAGCAATCGCTTTATCTGCCGATTGTGAATCGGTAGGGTGATACGACAACGGATTTGGGTTTGGAACGGATTTTTGTGCGTACACAAAATAGTGTCGCGGATTGAGGGACTGGTCAAGGCC
>JBCCFC010001137.1:0-4411 GCA_039029935.1 Chloroflexota bacterium | reverse complement strand
GGAAAGTATAAAATCAGCTTGTCAGCTTGTCAGCTTGTCAGCTTGTCAGCTTGTCAGCTTGTCAGCTTGTCAGCTTGTTGCATAGGAAAGTATAAAATCAGCTTGTCAGCTTGTCAGCTTGTCAGCACCCCAGCCAATCAGCTTGTCAGCCAGTGTGCTGAAGTGCTGAAGCGCTGAAGTGCTGACAAGCTTTTTTAACTTTCAACTATCAACTTTCAACTATCAACTACTTTCGCAATACAGGCAAATAAACCATCCATGACCCCAGTCTCTGTGTCCCCATATCCATAAACTGTTGCGTCCCATTCGCCATCACCAAGGCAAGAACGTAGTGTGTGCCAGCATCCATCTCCGACTTCATGCGATAGACATAGTCTGCGCCTGCTGATCGCCCCGCATGTTCCGCCACGATCATATCCGTGTTGTCGGTCAAGGAGATGTAGCCACCGTTTTGCGTGTCAATATACATCACATGGAAACCAATCAACTCGGTCTCGTCTAGGGTAGACCATGACAACACAACATCGTCTGCCTCCATTGTGACCTCTCGGTTGATCAATACGACACCTGTCGGGTTGTAGATGCGCACGGTGTCGGTCACAGGATCAGTCACAGTATGCGTCATGACCTGTGCCGTGTTGACGGTCCAGCCATTGGGCAGTGACGTTGTATCCAATGCGGCCACAAACTCGACCACAACATCAAAAACATCACCCGGCCCCAAGTCTTGCCCAAAACCGTTGGGGGCATTCTGTGTAAGGTCGCTCCATAGAATTTGCCCTGTATCACCCGCTGTGTCGGCCTCTGGCGTGGTGCGTAAACTAATGTAGGTTAGGTAGGTGGCATTATAGGTATCGGTTAATGGCAATGTCGTGATGGTCGTTGTCCCCGTGTTGGTGATGCGGATGGTAAAGGTAACAGTTGCACCGGGTAATACGGGATCGGGTGTGTTGAGTATTTTCTCGACGGCAACCGTTGGCACAGGTGGCGCAAAGCCAACGTCAAAGGTATGGTCATTGCTACCCGCATAGCTGGTCGTCAGACTGATGGTTGCGTCCGTACTGCTCAGGATGCCATCCGAATCCACGGCATCGGGCAGGGTGGAGCCGCCGTCCACATTGGCTGTGGTCAATTCATAGCCAGTCAGCGCGGCCTGGGTGGTATCGATACGGATTTCGTAGGCCGTGTTGGGCAGCAAACCGCCAACGATTGTTGTGGTTGGCACGACGCCCACGTTGATGGGTGTCGTTGTCGCGTATATGGTACTCATACGTGGGTCGTCACCGCTTATGAAGGTGTATGCACCATTGGCGTCGGTCTCGGCACTAGCAATCTGGGTCCCACTATCATCGTGAAGCGTGACGGTGACGCCAAGAAGTGGTGTCTCCTGTGGGTCTTGGATGCCATCGCTATCTTCGTCAAACCAGACCCGATTGCCGATTTCAAGGGGCGCGGCGGCACAGGCTAACTCCATATCACCAAGACCGGAGGTTTTGCCCAACAGCCCCTCCGTCCAATCACCCTCGAAGATTTGGTAAACCGTGAGTTGCTCGCCGGGGGTGCTGGCACTGTAGCGCACGGTTCCAGCGGACCGGACTGTCAGGGCATCATTCATGCCCGCAATCAGTTCCCCATTGGGGTGCAAGGCAAAGGACCCTGTCATCGTATTCTCGCCTTCAAAGTTGATCAAATCATACCAATACGCATCACCGGGTCCGTGATTTGTACCGTTCTGGGCACCAGTCACACCACCGCAGACACCGCCAGATTCAAGTGCCCATGTCGATGTACCGCTATTCCAGCAAGCACGGACCACGTCGCTACGCGTGAAGCGATTCCCGCGCCCCATCCCTTGATCAAGACTGCGAGAGCGCATACCCAAAATCAGATCGTCGCCGTCAAATTCAATGTCGGCAATCAAAGGGGTAAAGCGATGGAGTGCTTGGGTTAATGCCAACGAGCCACTCGTATCTCGCTCAACCGTATCACTCCACGGTTGCCAAGCTTGCCCACCACCCTCTCTTAGGTCCCAATCATAGGCAAAATCGAAAACAGACGTAAAGCTGCCGCTGCCATCGTAGCGCAAGACATAACCGTGGGGCGTGGGTAATGGATTATCGGTATTTTGGCTCTCACGGCTACAGACAGCACCCACATAGAGATCGCCTGTACGCTCGTTGATGCCTAAGCCCATAGGACGGATTTCATCTGCGGGGCAGTTATAGCCTGTGGCACTCAAATCAACCGCCGCGATATCGCCTTCTTCGGTGATATTCCCCGCCGCGACAGGGACAGTTGCAGAGGCTGCTGGCAGGCTGTAGAGCTTTTGGTCTGCCATGTTGACCACATAGAGGGTGGATTCATCCAGCGATAGCTCCATATCGCCCAGAGAATTCTTACCCGCATAGGGATAGACACCCGTTGAGCCATCGGTGTTAGGCTCATTGTCGGTGGCAGCGTAATTGCTGTCGTACCATTCATCCTCGATCGCGCGCGAAAAATCGTGATTATCTGCGCCAGCGTTGGGAATCGTTGCATAAGCACTCACAGTCCCCGCACCATCAACCGCGTAAATGCCGCCGGGACCGGACGGGCCAAAGCCAGTACCGCGACGGTCAAAAGCGGCAACATAGGTTGTGGCTGTGTCTCGGTGATAGGCCAAACCATGCGTCGTCCCCACTGCCCCATGTGTCGCAGCGAAGGTGGGCGGCGTGGTATCTCCAGCCCTCGTGAAAGGGAAATGGACGACGGCGTCTTTGGCTGTGAAGGTTCCATTATACGGCCCTAGCACAAAGCAGGTGATATAGACATCGGGGTTGGACTGACAGTAGTTGGCGGGTATATGGAAGCCCGTACTCACCGATGCCCCAGCGTCCATATCGGCAAACTGGATGGTGGTTCCGCCCGCGATAGTCGGCTTTAGATGGTCAAGACTACCATCGGTGGGCAACCTAAATTCGATGCGCACCTCGCCACTCAATGCGCTAGGCCCACCATTCGCACTGTCCAATAGATATGCACCGCTGGCATCTGTAGTCGCGGCGACACTGTTGCCAGCGGCGTCGTAGGCGGTCACATCAACATGCTCGATGCCCGATTCGTCGTTGTTGCTGCCGTCGAGGTCTGTGTCCAGAAAAACGAGGCCATTGATCTGGCCCGGCACCGGAGGGGCGGCTTGGAGAACGACCGTCACCGCACGCCATTTTTCGTTTGAGGTTGTCCCGTCCAGGTCAAAGACACCAGTCCCCGTCGCGCCAACCACGTTCTGCGTGACATCAGCAACCGCAAGGGTCGATTCGCCGCCAGAACCGCTGTTGCTCTCGATATCGACCCGTCCCGTATGGCCTGTTGGGACTAAGACAGGGGATTCATCATCATCTGACGCAAAGATGCGGACAACTAGGGTCCCCTCCTCTGTTGTTGTCACACTGGGTGCTGTCGGGGTATAGCTGCTGCCAATGGCCGAAGCGGACGCATGAATCGGGTTGCTGGCATCCACACCGACGTAGCGCAAAATGGCCGCCGAGACATCTTCGCCCCCTGCCCAGCTAAAGGTATAGCTTGCTGGCTCAGAAGCAGTGGCTAGCTTATAGAAGAGCGCAAAGGAGATATCGCTCGTCCCGGTCGCACCACTGTTCCCTTGATCTATCTGTGTCCAACCAGCTGGTGCGCTAATGGTTTCATCGCCACTGTCGGTTGCAATGGCGGCGAGCAGCAAGTCATTGGTCGCCGTCCCGGTGGGCTGATTGATCGTTACACCAGTCGGGCTACCGCCATCAACGGCAGTTGCGACCGAACCAAAGGTGGGGGCCGTCTGCGCATGGGCCACCGACGGTGCAGGGAGTTGCGTTACAATCCGGTCTACAATGGCTCCAGCAAGGGGATTTAGCGGTGCAGGCACAATGCTCGTTACCACATCGGTCGCCAATGGTGGTGGGATTAGCCCCAGCAGCACGGTCACCAACAGGGCGATGCCCACCATGCGTATACCACGCCTTATCAATTGCCCTAATATTTGAATCGATCTATTCTGCATTTGTACTTACTCCTACAGGGTACGACCTGCTAGACCAGTGTTATACTGACGCCTTTTAACAGTACGGATAAATCTACATCCAACGCACATGCGATTCGTTGGGCCGTCCGCAAGGTCACATTCTTGTCACCCGACTCGATACGAACCAAATAGGTCTTGTTCATTCCCACCCGTTTTGCCAGTTGTGACTGTGTCCAGTTATTGGCGCGCCGTATTGTGCGCACACTGCGGCCAAAGCGAGAATACAGTTCTTCAGTTTTCTCCTGCATGTTACCATTGTCTATTGTGTTCATACATTTCCTCTTACGTATTATTTTCGGCATAAAACAATCTATAGGTTTTATCCAGCAAGAGGGATTCTCGCCCAGGAATATG
>JBCCFC010001136.1:0-4411 GCA_039029935.1 Chloroflexota bacterium | reverse complement strand
CCAGGTGAGCCAGAGGTTGAGTTGACCTACAACTGGGATCAAGAAGAAGAGTACACCAATGGCCGCAACTTTGGTCACTTGGCCTTTGCCGTCGATAATATTTACGAGCTATGTCAAAGCCTGCAAGACAATGGCGTGACTATTTTGCGCCCACCCAAAGAGGGTCGTATGGCCTTCATTAAGTCACCAGATGGTATCTCGATTGAGCTTCTGCAGAAGGGTGATGCATTGCCCATTCAAGAGCCTTGGGTGAGTATGCCGAACACAGGTAGCTGGTAGTCGTTGAAGTTAAAGGGGTGGGAAACCTACATTATCTTTTTTCCCACTCCTTTACAAATCTACGGGATGTCCGCCGGATCAACGCCAATTGAGCGTAAATACGCCATCAATCGTTGGTTCTCAGCTTCCGCAGCGGCACGAGCCTCCTCTGCTTCCGTGCGAGCCTCCTCTGCTTCCGCGTATGATTGTTCTAGCACCATACGAGCCAAATGTTCACCACTACCATCCAGCAATGGTTCACCCGTATTACCGTCAACGATAATTACATTTTCATACTCATCATCTATCGACCAATATGTATTGGTTGTGCGGCTATACAATCGTCCTTGGCTATCTGTTATCATAGGTACATAATCTGGCTGCGATGGGTCGAGGTGATAGCCGATTAATTCCCAATCAGCGGCATCATTATCAAAATGTGCATTGATGATGATGTATTCTTGGACACCTGCGCGACGGTATATCTCGACTTTATCCGTATCATCGCCTGGATAGCGTGGCGACACCACCTCAACCACGAGGCAAGGACTTGCACCTTCTCTTCGCACATTGAACGAGCCGCGATGTCCCTGTTTATTACGCACGCCTGGTACAACAGCAAGATCGGGTGCAGGGTTGGACACACCTGCGATACCCCAAGAAAAAATCAAGTCACTAAATATACCAATTGTGTCATCGTTGATATGCCGGTTTGAGAAGCGATCAAAAATCGAGTTAACCAGCAAAAAATGCTTGTGCCCCTGTACCATTTTGTCTCCTAACTGTGGATTGAGGAAGTCGGCTTGTGTAAGTGGTACTTTACGCCAGATTGTTTTTCCATTGGATTGTTCATTGTCAGCAATATAACGCCACCCATAATAGTATGGGTCTTCATTTGGCGCATTTGTGATTAGAGATGTGTCACCATTTGGTGATCTTTTTTGTTTAATGGCGTTAAAGTTGACAAGCGTTTTTGCAATATCAGCGGGCTTGGCGGTTTGTTGATGATCCATTTGGTCACCATTTTTATGCGCTGTCTCCGTGTATGCAAGTGTTTGATTGACTAATGACATATAAAACCTCCATCATGGAAATCAATTGCTTATGCACCATTTCTATTCTCACGACCGACTATGCAAAAGTATATACTTTATATGTGTTTTTGCCAAAACAAGTCTCGTACGTGAACAGATGCTCTCATTCTATCTACACACGGGTTTACGCGTTCGCAACATTCTCCACTCATCAATCGTCACAAACCGAAACATATCATCAAAAAAAGACCGATTTGGTTACAGTTGTTTTTCCATCACAATCGTCTGTAGCATTTCACCCTCGATGACATCTTCCTTTGTCTCTTGCTCAACAAATCCATGTTTGCGATAAAAGGACAATCCTTTCTCATTTTCCGCTTCAACCTCAAGCCACAGTCTCTTGGCGTCAGGAGCAGCACCCAACCATAAGCTTCTTGAACTAGGCGATGACTTCTGATTTTGTCTAAAACAACGACCACCGTTACGATAATTGATCAATAATGTTCTGTCAAGAGTCTAATGAAGGAGGAAATCACATCAGTATGTTACGATTGGGTACAGGCGCAGGGTTTTCAGCGGATAGACTAGACCCCGCCGTTGAGCTTGTCCGCAAAGGCAATCTCGACTATATCATCTTTGAGTGCATCGGTGAGCGGACGCTTGCCTTTGGGCATCGTGACCGCTTGCAAAATCCGACAGGTGGGTACAATCCATTGCTGGAGCAGCGGTTTCGCGCCATTTTACCGTTATGTGCAGAGAATCAAACACGCGTCATCACCAACATGGGTGTTGCCAATCCAAAGGCAGCGGCGCAGAAGACCCGAGCGATAGTCGACGAGTTGGGGTTACAGAAGCTCTCCGTTGTCTATGTTACGGGTGATGATGTCACGGCATTGATTGATGACGCGACCGAACTGCCAGAGTTAGGCTGCACGGTGGGCGAGGCAGGGCTGTCGATGGTTGGAGCCAATGCCTATATCGGGATTGATGCGCTGATTCCCGCCATAGAGACGGGGGCAGATGTCATCATCACGGGACGCATTGCAGACCCTTCGCTCTTTTTGGCCCCGATGGTTCATGCATTTGGTTGGCAGAACATACCATCAGATAATACTGGTTGGCAGCGATTAGGGACGGGCACGCTTATCGGACATCTGATGGAGTGCGCAGCGCAGGTGACAGGTGGGTATTTTGCCGATCCCGGTGTGAAGCCCGTGCAAAACTTGGCCTATGTTGGCTTTCCCATCGCCGAGGTTGAAGCGGATGCCAGTGCGGTGATTACCAAGTTACCAGGTGCTGGTGGGCATGTCACCTTGCAGACAGTCAAAGAGCAACTGCTCTATGAAGTTCACAATCCAGCGGCGTATGTCACGCCTGATGTGGTAGCCGACTTCTCGACAGTACAGTTGACTGATCAAGGGCAGGACCGTGTCCATGTTGCCAATGCGGGAGGTGCGAAACGTCCCGATGACCTCAAGGTGACGGTGGCTTTTGATGGTGGTTATCTGGCCGAGGGCGAAATCAGCTATGCCGGACCAGGTGCAGTTGGCCGGGCGCAGTTGGCGGGTGAGATTTTGCGTGAGCGGATGATTCATTTGCATGGATTCACAGGTGAATTGCGGGTTGACTTGATTGGTGTAAATGCGTTACATGGAACTGCCCATCAACCTGTTAGTGATGACGACGCGCAGGATGTACGGCTACGGGTGGCATTGCGGTCTACAAAACGAGATGATGGAGAATTACTGTTGTGGGATGTCGAGTCGCTGCTCTGTTGTGGACCCGCTGGCGGTGGTGGATTTCGTGGTCGCATCACACCCAGTGTGGTGACACATTCAACCTTTCTGCCGCGTGAACAGGTGCAAACGAGCGTTGAGGTCGTGTAGATGGGTTGTCTTTTATCTGCGAACCCATTACAATAGATGCAGACTATTTCACGAGAAGAACGGGACAAAGGACAGTATCGCAGGTTGGCTACCTGCGTCACAGATAACCAATCTGTGATACTGGCTTATGCGTTTGATGATTTCGTTTAATTAAATTTGTTGGAGAAAACATGTTAGACAATGTACAAATTGGCTGCGGCCAGATTACGTGGATGAGTAGCGGTATGTCTGCGGATCAAGTGTTAGCGGACATTGCCGAGGCCGGGTATGCGGGTGCGCCTGCGGGTCCACGCGAGGGAAAAACAACGGCAGAGGTGTTGGCCGATTTCAACGCCTATAACCTCAAACCTGCACCCGGATATTTCAGCCCAGATTTTTGGGATGAAAGCCAAGAGGCGGATATTCTCGCCAAAGCACAGGCGTTTGCAGACTTTAGCAGTGAGGCTGGCATTGGTGAAATTTTTGTAGCAACAGGTGGCTTCCAGAGCTACACAACATCGCGCGGATTGCAGCGCTGGCAGGTCGCCGGACATGTGCAGCCAGAGGATAGTATGACAGATGCCGAGTATGCACAGTTTGCCAAGGTACTCAACCGTGTTGGTGAGATTACGCTGGCAAAGGGTGTTAAGAGTTGCTTCCACAATCACGTTGGCAGTGTGATTGAGACACCGGAAGAAATTGACCGTCTCTTCTCGATGGTAGACCGCGATGTCGTCTTCATGGGGCCGGACACAGGACATCTCATTTGGGGTGGGGCGGATGTGTTGGACTTCTGCACCAAATATGCTGATAGCATCAAAACCATCCACGTGAAGGATGTCAACAAAGCGGTGATGGATGAAGGTATTGCTGCGGAGTGGGATTACAAAACGTTCTCGAAGAAAGGTATCTGGATGGAGATGGGTGAGGGTTGTCTTGATTTTCCAGCCATCTTTGATGTGTTGAACAATGCAGGCTTTGAGGGTTGGATCATTGTGGAGACGGATGTGACACAGTTGGGATCGCCCAAAGAGAGCGCAATTGTTAGTCGAGATTACTTACAAAGTCTAGGATATTAATTAAGGACAAAGGACAGTATCGCAGGTTGGCTACCTGCGTCACAGATAACCAATCTGTGATACTGGTTTATACTCTCCCTTGCTCGTAGTTGGCCTCCCGGCATGTATACTGCAAGAGCTCCCCTTCCAGGGCACATTGGGGCGAGCATCACTGGGTACTCCATGCCACCAGCTG
>JBCCFC010001135.1:0-4416 GCA_039029935.1 Chloroflexota bacterium | reverse complement strand
GTCCAAGGCAATAACACAGAATGTATTGCACCAGATATCATGGTGATCTTTGGCCGCCCCAAAGGAGATCGCGGTTCCTATTTACAATGGAAAGAGGAAGATATTCCGCCGCAAGTGGCCTTTGAAGTTTGGTCGCCAAGCAATACCCAGGCACACAAAGATGAAAAACGGGACTTTTATGAGCGACATGGAACACAGGAATATTATGCCTATGACCCTGCTCGCGGCAAACTAGAGGGCTGGATACGCAAAAGAGAGCGGCTTGTCAAGATTAAGAATATGTCCTCATGGAAGAGCCCTCGTCTTGGGATTCTTTTTGGCCTGAACGGTACAGAACTGGACTTACGGTACGCCGATGGTCGCCCGTTTCTGAATTATGTTGAGTTGGATAAGCAGCGACAGGCGGCGGAAGAGCGGGCGGATCAAGCAGAGCGAAGGGCGGAGACTGAGAGCCAAAGGGCGGAAACTGAGAGTCAAAGGGCGGAGGCTGAGAGTCAAAGGGCGGAGGCTGAGAGTCAAAGGGCGGAGGCTGAAAGCCAAAGGGCGGATGAAGAAGCTGAAAGGGTCCAACGGTTGATGGCGCAGCTACTTGCGTTGGGTGTTGATCCCAGTAAGCTTGATGTGTAGACTAAAATAGGAGCGCGGATTTGCATCAAACAAATTCGCGCTCCCTCAATCCACGACCCTATTTTTACGCCCAATAATCCGCAATCAGTATCGGCTTCCTTGCAAAACGATCCTCAAAAAAGAACTGACATCACCCATGAAACCACACACAATGACCACTGACAAACCATATCAACTGCAAATATATATGGTAGAAATATATACGGTAGAAAAATATAGCGCATTGGCTAGGGGCATCTTATGACAACAAAAACCATTATACTCATTGTGGCCGGGTCAATTGTAGGTGCGATTGTGCTGGGACTGCTCATTTGGCTTATGACATGGACGATTCTCCGCTTTGTATATAAACGCACCATGACCAGACATCTCGAACAGGTCAAGATACAGCTTGCCCAACGCTATCGCAAGAGTGATATTGTTCTCAATACACAGGCCAATTGCTTTGGCGTGCAGTCTGCGGGTCTCTTCCAAGTGCGTGGCAATGGCATCATTGTGCTGACCAAAGATGAACTCTATTTTAACGGCATATCGGGATTAGAGTTAATCATCCCCCGAAGAGACATTCTCGCTGTCTCACGGGCAAACTCACACCTGACCCGTACTGTGTTTCGCCCGCTGTTGCATGTCCGCTATCGAACCCCCTTTGGCGAGGATGCGGTGGCGTGGATTGTGCCGGACTCGGCACAGTGGATGTCGGCATTACGTCAGTCTACAGAAATAAGTACCCCTACACATGAATAGAATAAAGTGATATACTCCCATAACAATCACAATACAACCATTCACTCCGGCTGAGATAATACTATATGTAAAGGAAATAGAATCGCTTTATGCAAGTAATTGAACATCTACACAATAATGCTCGCCAACGCAATGCAACGGTTGTGTTACCTGAAGGGACTGACCCACGTGTAATCAAGGCGGCAGCTATGATGGCTGACGGCAACATCGTCACACCTGTTTTACTTGGCAACGTTGCCGACATTACACAAATCGCCGAACGCGAGCAGGTGACACTATCAAACAATATCCACATTGTTGACCCGTCTCAATCTGATCATTTGGATGATTTCGCAACGCGCTTGTATGAACTGCGCAAAGCCAAGGGGATGACGCGCACACAGGCCAAGGAACAAATGCAACAGCCATTAACGTTTGCAGCCATGATGGTGCAGACCGATTGGGCGCACGGCTGTGTGGCGGGGGCTGTCCACGCGACCAGTGATGTGCTAAGAACAGGATTGCAGATCATTGGTTTAGCCAAAGGGACCACCATCGCCAGCAGTGTTTTCTTGATGGTTCTGCCTGATGGCACAGCCATGACTTATGGTGATTGTGGCATGGTTCCCTATCCTGATACACAGCAGTTGGCAACCATTGCTGTGGCCTCGGCGCAAACGCATCGACAGCTAACAGGGCAAGACCCAGTGGTTGCTATGCTTTCATTTAGCACCAAGGGCAGCGCCAAACATGAATCTGTGTCCAAGGTGCAAGAGGCAACGGTGATAGCCCAGCAAATGGCAGAAGCGATGTCATTGGATATACCAATTGACGGTGAATTGCAGTTTGATGCGGCCTATGTTGCGGCTGTGGGTGCGCGCAAGGCCCCAAATTCACCTGTCACTGGGCGCGCCAACGTGTTTATCTTCCCCAACTTAGATGCGGGCAATATTGCCTATAAAATTACAGAGCGGCTTGGCGGTGCAGAGGCACTAGGCCCGATTATTCAAGGATTAGCCAAGCCCATGCATGATCTGTCACGCGGCTGCAAGGCCGAAGACATTGTGACAATGGGTGCAATTTGTGCGGTGCAAGCATTGAAATAGTCGTCGGTATTTAGTGTGTCAGTATCAGTGGGTCGGTATCTGATAACCGAAGAGTGACGTACCAAATACCTGAATAAATATATTCAAATAATGAGGAGTAGCGTAATTATGGCCTATAACACAACACCATTGATTCCACGAAGACTGTTTTTTGGTAACCCAGACAAGGTCTCTCCCAGTATCAGCCCTGATGGCAGCAAGTTGGCCTATCTGGCCCCGGTGGATGGGGTACTGAATGTGTGGGTAAGCGATACAGGGGCAGTCCAAGATGCACGTCCCGTGAGTGATGATACAGTCCGTGGCATTCGTTCATTTCGGTGGGCGTATACCAACGAGCATATCATCTACATCCAAGACAAGGGTGGTGATGAGAATTGGCATATCTATAGTGTCAACTTAAATACGGGGGAGACAGTTGACCTCTCACCAATAGATGGTGTCAATGCACAGATTCAGCAGGCCAGTGTGCTTTTTCCGGATGAATTGTTGGTTGGGTTAAATGACCGCAACCAAGAGCTACACGATATCCACCGCGTCAACATCAACAGCGGTGAACGTACCCTTGTTCTTGAGAATCCTGGCTTTCCCGATATTACCACAGACCGCGAATTTAATGTGAGGCTTGCGATGCGCATCTCTGAGGATGGCGGTGCGGAAGCCTTTCAATATAATGCCAACGGCGCAGATGGCGAGTCAGAAGGTGAGCCAGCGTGGGAACCGTTTGCCACAATTGGCAGCGAGGACTTGTTGACGACAGGCGTTTATGGATTTGATAAAAGTGGTGACATTGCCTATATGATTGACTCGCGCGGGCGCGACACCGCCGCGCTGACGAGCTACAACGTTGCAACAGGTACACAAACTGTTGTCGCTGAAAATGACCGCGCCGACATCAGCGATATCATGATGCACCCGACAGAGAGACACATTCAGGCATTTGCCACCAACTATGAACGTGTGGAGTGGGAAATCCTTGATGAGTCGATTGTCGGTGATATGGAGATGCTGAAAACGGTGGCCGATGGTGAGGTAAATGTCATCAGCCGGACGCTGGACGACCAAATTTGGATTGCCTCCTATCTCATGGATGACGGACCTGTGCGCTACTATCGCTATGACCGTACAACCAAAGAGGCCACCTTCCTCTTTACCGACCGTGATGCCTTGGCCGAACACACACTGGCAAAGATGACACCCATCACCATTAAATCACGCGATGGGCTAAACTTGGTGTGCTATTATTCCTTGCCTGCGGGTAGTGACACCCAAACAGCGGGCATTCCAGACAAATCACTGCCGATGGTCCTCTATGTGCATGGTGGCCCTTGGGCACGAGACCAATGGGGCTATCACCCAATCCATCAATTGCTTGCAAATCGTGGTTATGCCGTGCTTTCGGTGAATTATCGTGGCTCTACGGGGTTTGGCAAGAACTTTATCAACGCCGCCAATCTGGAGTGGGCTGGCAAAATGCATGATGACCTAATCGACGCGGTCGATTGGGCAATTGCACAGGGCATTGCCGACGCCAATCAGGTAGCCATTATGGGCGGCAGCTATGGCGGGTTTGCCACGCTCGTGGGCATGACCTTCACACCAGAAAAATTTGTCTGTGGTGTGGATATTGTGGGACCATCCAACTTGATAACCTTTATCGAGTCGATTCCACCTTATTGGAAGCCGATGCTGGAGATGTTGGCAACACGTGTGGGCGACCCACGTACCGAAGAGGGCAAGGCACACCTGGTGGAGCGGTCGCCCCTGACGCATGTGGATAATATTCAAAAACCACTGCTAATCGCCCAAGGTGCCAACGATCCACGTGTAGTCCAAGCCGAATCAGACCAAATTGTCGAAGCCATGCAAGCCAAGGGTATTCCCATCACCTATATGCTCTATCCCGAAGAGGGGCATGGATTTGCCCGACCAG
The DNA here is from genome assembly GCA_039029935.1 of Chloroflexota bacterium. GTDB lineage: Bacteria > Chloroflexota > Anaerolineae > Caldilineales > Caldilineaceae. Next base: position 30 of record JBCCFC010001135.1, on the reverse strand, counting down.
AGAATAGCCTCTCCTTCTTTGCTGCCACTG
>JBCCFC010001134.1:0-4420 GCA_039029935.1 Chloroflexota bacterium | reverse complement strand
TGTCGATTGCAACGTGTGGGATGTAAGAATGGCATTGCACCGCAAAGCACTGCATCGCGTAGGATTGCATCGAGTGGGACTGCGTCGCGTTAAATTGGCTCATTTTGCCCTTTATTTCGTCGGTCGAATTGTGTTATATTAACCCTTTGGACGATTATCTGTTTCTTGTTGCCACTTATGCATATGCAACATTGTTTATAAAAATAAATATATCTATGGTTGAGATAAATAAAAACATAAAAAAGCACTCTTATTGTGTCGTAGTTTGCTAGAGCTATATCAATTTTATGTGTATGTAGCAAGTATTAAGCAGATAGTAACATACAGCAAGCCTACCGCCCTGCAAGGACGGTCTTCGAGCGCCCACTTTCAACTCTCCACTTTCAACTTTCAACTCTCTTCATATCCACTATCACCGTATTCACACGCAAATGATCGACCGTCTCTACTGTAAAAGTCGCACCACCATAGCTGACCTGTTCACCGGGTTCAGGGACATGCTCCAGCTCATCCATCACCAAGCCACCAACGGTATCCACTTCGTCATGCTCAAGTGCAAGATCATAGAGTTGGTTGAGTTCATCCAACAGCAGATCGCCACGCACCCGCAACAGGTCAGGGGCCAGCTCTTCAATGGGCTGAATCTCCTCTTCATCAAACTCATCTTGAATTTCGCCAATCAGTTCTTCGACCAAATCTTCAAGCGTGACAATGCCATCGGTCCCGCCAAATTCATCGACGACGACAGCGATTTGCACATGGCCTTCACGGAATTGAACCAGCAGTTGTTCGAGCGAGAGTGTTTCGGGGACGATGACTGGCTCGCGCATCAGTGTGTGTAGATTAAAATGAGCAGATAGGTCAGTCACAGCATTAGGTGTTGGTGCGGACTCAGTTTTTTCACCATTCGTCCCCGTCATGTAGCGCGCCAAATCTTTGATATAGAGGACGCCAATGATGTGATCCAAATCATCCTCATAGACGGGATACCGTGAGTAGCGGTTATCACAGACGGTATCAAGGACTTCCGTGTAGGTACTTTCGACAGGAATGCCGACGATGCTGGTACGCGGCGTCACCACCTGCCCCAATGTGCGGTCGCTAAAGTCCAACACATTTTCCAGATAAAGCTGTTCGGTTGGGTCGAGCAAACCACCCTCAAAGCTCTCTTCGACAATGTAGGCCAGTTCCTCCGAGGAGGTGAGGTTGGATTCGGCGCTGGCAGGTGGCATCCCTGCCAAACGCAGCAGCGTATCACCGATCCAGTTGAGGACGCTGGTCAGTGGATTAAAGATGCGCTCAGTCCAGGTCATTGTGGTTGAGAGCGCAACCGCTGTGGTATCCGGTGACATCAACGCCAGCGACTTGGGCACCATCTCGCCCACGACCACGTGTAGGTAGGTGAGGATGGCGACGGCGATGATGGTAGCGACGGTATGTGCGGCTGTGTCGCCCAACGCAAACCAGCCGTGATGTAATGGCTCAACCAGCCACTCGGCCACGACTTCTTCACCATACATGCCTAAGCCCAAACTGGCGATGGTGATGCCCACCTGTGCGGTTGAAATATAGCGATTGAGCAGGTCCGGTGTCTTGAGAATTTGTGCTACATGTTGGGCAGCTGCCGAGCCGGATTCGGCCATCTGCGTGATGCGTGTGTGTGGCACAGAGGCAATCGCAAATTCAGCGGCGACAAAGAGACCGTTGACACAAATCAGGAATGCGATGACGAGGAGTGGTATGAGTATGTCCATAATTGCTAACTGACTAGTCCTTCTTCAATCAGTGTCTGACCTTGTTCAGGCGAAATAGCAAAGCGTACTGTGACGATGCGGTTGTTGTCCATCTTGTCAATGGTCACATTCAACCCCGCATCCTCTTCTTTCGTGCTTTGGAGGACAACGTGGTCCTTCTCTTCGGGAATGCGACCCAGCGCAATCACGATTAATCCACCAATGGTGTCTGAATTTTCGGTGCTTAAGTTCAAATCAAGCCATTCATTTAATTCATCAACCATGACGTCACCGCGTACATAAAGCTGATGTGTTGTCGCAGATTCTTTTAATGGACTGAGACGCAATGGGGGTATTTCACTGCCATCAAACTCGTCGCGGAATTCACCGATGATTTCCTCGATGATGTCCTCAAAGGTGATCAGTCCTGCCGTGCCACCATACTCATCGACAACCACGACCATATTTTCGCGCTCACTCTGCATAATCGCCATCAACTCGCCAATGGGCATAGAATCTGGTACGTGCAGTGCAGAATACATGATGGCGTCTATATCATCACTGCTGTCATCATCCTCGCGCTTATGCTGCATCCTGAGCAAATCCTTGATATGCACAACACCAACAATCTGGTCAATGGTATCTTGATAGACTGGCAGTCGTGAATAGGGCGAAGCAGCAAGGATGGCAAGCAATTCGTGACTGGTTTGGTCCACCGATCCAACCAATATCTGGTTGCGTGGAATCATCACCTTACGCGCCGTCTGATGACGCAGTTCCAGTGTATTCACCAGCAGCCGCCGCTCTTCGTCGTCAAGCAGACCGCCTTCACCGCTTTCCTCGACCAGAAGCCGAATCTCGGCTGGTGAATGCACGTGCGTATGCTCCGCAACCGCATCCACGCCAAAAAGCCCCAGAATAATCCGCCCACTGCCATTAAAGAGCCAGATAAGCGGTTTAAAAGCTGTCAATGACCACTGCATGGGCAGCGAGGTAATGACCGAAAGTCGCTCAGGAAAACGGATACCAAGATTTTTTGGAATCAGTTCGCCAAAGATGACCTGTAGAATGGTTAAAAAGAGCAGAATAAATGTTGCCAAAACTGACTGGATGATCAGTTGTGTACTGTCATTCAGCGTGATCAGCCAAGGCTCTAGCAACGCCATGATGCGGGATTGCCCATAAAACCCAAGTACTAAGCTAGAGACAGTGATCCCCAATTGACAGGCAGCAACATACGCATCCAATCGTTTGGGATCCTCGATAATGGTCAACATGCCCGACGCCATCCTGTTTCCTGTGTCGGCCATCTGCGCCAGCCTTGCGCGGCGGACGCTAACCGTCGAAAACTCGGCAGCAACATACAGCCCGTTGATCAGGATGAGAATGATGATAATAGAGAAGATAGCAAGAAATGCCATAGATTATTTGGCTTCAACCTCAATCACGACATCACTCGACCGTGTTTGTCCGTTAGAATTGTCACTAACCGCAAAGAGTGCGTATTGGACAGTTTGGCGTGATGTCGTATCTGGAATATCTAATCGTAAAATGACAAACGCGTTGTTATTTGGTCCGATATTGTTAATAATCAGACGCTCATTTGCACAAACCCCGTCGGTTCGGCAGAGTTGCGGCAACCAAGGTCCTGAGCGCGCCACCGAAATCGACAGATTATCGTTGGCATTGCCTCGGTTGGAAACGGTGAAGTTGATTTCACAGACTTGACCGATAAAGCAGGTGTACTCATTGCCACCGTTGGAGACAAAATCAACACCATAGATGATGTTTGGCGTGGGTGTTGCCGTTGGTACCTCTGGGGTCCATGTTGCCGTTGGAATCGGGATTGGTGTATGGGTGGCGGTGGGTAGCGGTGTAGGCGTTGGTCGGATGATTTCAAGCGTGAGAGTTTCGATGATTGAATTTCCACTGGGTAAAATGGCAATTAACTCAACGGTTTTCTCATCACCGCGATTAACACACTCCTCGCGTTCGCCACGACCATCCACCCCAAGACCTTGGTAATACACCTCGCTCACATTTTCCACAATCCACGTTACAATTGTGCATTCTTTTTCAAATAATTCTGTTTCAGCAGCGCGTAACAGCACCATTGGTGGACCCAACGTCGGTGTAAAAGTGGGCGTGGGCGTCGGTGTTTCCGTCGGTTCTTCTTCCTCTTCGATTATCTCTTCTTCGATGATTTCTTCAGCCGCTTTTTTCTCTTCAGCCGCCAGCACCTCTGCTACAGCCTCAATCACCTCGGCAGGAATCGGTCTATTTTCAGCGAACTCTGGAATAGGTGTGGAACGGCGCGTGGGTATATCCGCTTGAAGTTCGCTGGGGGCAGAGACCTGATTGGCACTCAACACAACAGCTCCACCATTATCTGCTTGAAAGGGTGCTGCCGTTGGATAGGTGACAGGTTGATTATTGGGTATATTCCCGCCATTGTTATTTGCACCGTTGTTGGTGTTGTTATTGACCCCATTATTGTCCTCTGGAGGCGGGCCAGCAGCCCCATTCATCTGGATACGAATGGGCGTAGGAGTCACTGCCTCTGGGAAGTCTTCTGGGACCCCGCCAATCGGCTGGATTCGATATCAGAAGCCGATCGGTGCAAGGCAGAGCTGGATCAGCTGGAACAGACCATTCTTGACATTGGTGCCTGCAAAGTTGCAGCCTTT